>JAHIQV010000056.1 GCA_018903185.1 Gammaproteobacteria bacterium
CGAATTGGCTGTGGAAAAACGCAGGTAGCGCCCGGGATCGGCGTTGCCGAAATCGCGGCCGGGCGTGGTGGCCAGCTGACAGCGTTTCATCAGCTCAAAGGCCAGTGCCCAGCTGCCGCCTTCATCGGGCCGCGCGCCCTGCGGCGGGATGCCCCAGCGCTCGCACAGACCGCTCACATCGGCCCAGGCGTAGAACGCGCCGTCGGGCATGACCGGCACCGTCAGGCCGAGGCGGTTGAGTTCGGGGATGAAGAAGTCGCGCCGGGCCTTGAACTCGGCGCGGCGGCGCTCGTATTCCGCCAGGCTCTCGGGCTCGAAGCAGGCCAGCGCCGCGTGTTGCGCGATGGTGCTGGCGCAGATGAACAGGTTTTGCGCTAGCCGCTCCACCACGGGCACCAGCGCGGGCGGCAGCACCAGCCAGCCCAGGCGCCAGCCGGTCATGTTGAAGTATTTGGAGAAGCTGTTGACGCTGATGATTTCATCGCCCAGGCCGTCGGGCAGGCCGAGTGCGCTGTGGCCGTAGTCATCCTCGTAGCTCAGACCGAGGTAGATCTCGTCCACCAGGGTCACGCCGCCGCGCTCGCGCACGAAGCGGGCGATGCGTTCCAGCTCGTCGCGCGCGATGCTGGTGCCGGTGGGGTTCGACGGCGAGGCCAGCAGCACGCCGCGTGTGGCCGGCTTCCACGCTGCTTCCACATGGGCTGCGCTGAGCTGGAAGCGCTCGGCCGGGCCGGAGGGGATGAGCACGGCCTTGCCTTCGGCCGCCTGCACGAACTGGCGGTTGCAGGGGTAGCTCGGGTCCGGCATCAGCACCTCGTCGCCGGCCTCGATGAGCGCCAGGCAGGCGAGTTGCAGCGCCGCCGAGGCGCCCGCGGTGATCACGATGCGGCCCGGGTCGATGTCCAGCCCGAAGCGCGCCGCGTACCAGCCGCTGATGGCGCGGCGCAAGGCCGGCAGGCCGGTGGCGGCGGTGTACTGGCTGCGGCCGTCGTGGATGGCGCGCTCGGCGGCCAGCTGCACCAGCGGCGGAGCGGTGAAGTCGGGTTCACCGATGTTGAGCGTGATCATCGGGCGGTCGCCGGGTCGGGCTGCGGCCGCCATGTCGGCCGCGGCCTTGGCCAGCTCCATCACGTAAAAAGGCTCGACCCGCTGGGCGCGTTGGGAAATCCGCATGCTGTGGCTGTTGTTCCGGTCTCAGGCTTCGTCGGCACCATCGCTGCGCGGGCCCGAGGGCTTGCGCGCAGGCGCCTTGCTCGGTGCGGCGGCGATCTCGGCCGGTCGCAGCTGGGCGGCGAGCTGGTGCAGCACGCCGTTGACGTATTTGTGGCCGTCGGTGCCGCCGAACGACTTGGCCAGCTCGATGCACTCGTTGATGACCACGCGCCAGGGCACGTCGAGGCAGTGCTGAAACTCGTAGGCGCCGATCCAGAGCACGCCGCGCTCGATCGGCGAGAGCTCTACCAGCGGGCGATCCAGCAGGGGCGTGATCAGCGTGTCGAGCGTGCCGGCCTCGGCCACGCAGCCGTGCAGCAGGGCGTCATAGTGCACGCTGTCGGCCTTGTGGAAGCCGGAGAGGTCGCGCGTGAAAGCGTCGATGTCACCGGTGTCGTTGCGGCCCACCATGTGCTGGTAGAGCGCCTGCAGGGCGAACTCGCGGGCGCGCGTGCGGGCCGATTTGTCGGCGGCCTTGCGCGCCTTGGGGGCGCTGGTGGTGGTCGAGGTGGTGTCGTTCATGTTCAGCCGATGTCTTCCAGCAGGTGGGCCATTTCGATGGCCACGCGTGCCGCGTCACGGCCTTTGTCTTCCTGGCGGGCGACCGCCTGCTCCAGGTTTTCGGTGGTGAGGATGGCGTTGGCGATCGGGACCTGGTAGTCCAGTGCCAGGCGCGTCACGGCCGAGCCGGATTCGTTGGCCACGAGTTCGAAGTGGTAGGTCTCGCCGCGGATGATGCAACCCAGGGCGATCAGGGCGTCGAAGTCGTCGCGCTCGGCCAGGGCCTGCAGGGCCACCGGCACTTCCAGCGCACCGGGGACCTTCACATGGGTGATGTTTTTCTCTTGCACGCCCAGTGCCAGCAGCTCGGTGTGGCAGGCGTTGAAGAGCGCATCGGTGATGCCTTCGTTGAAGCGGGCCTGCACGATGCCGATGGCGAGTTTCTTGCCATCGAGCGGGTTGGGGGTGCCTTTGTCTGCGCCGAACATGGGGTTTCTTTCTGGTTATGGGTGGATGTTCAGGCGTTGCGACTGAGGTATCCGGTGATTTCGAGACCGTAACCGGTCATGCTGGGCATGCGGCGCGGGTTGCCCATGAGCTGCATCTTGTGCACGCCACATTCGCGCAGGATCTGCGCGCCCACGCCATAGGTGCGCAGGTCCATGCGGCCGCGCTCGGGCGCTTGCGCCGAGCGCGCGGTGCCTTCGAACTGCGCCAGCAACTGCGCCGCGGTTTCACCGCAGTTGAGCAGCACGGCGACGCCTGCGCCGGACTCGGCGATGTGGCGCAGGCTGGCTTCGAGGCTCCAGCTGTGCATGGAGCGGCCGACTTCGAGCGCGTCCAGCACGGACAGCGGTTCGTGCACGCGCACGGCCACGCTCTGGTCGGGCGTCCACTGGCCCTTGACCAATGCGAGGTGCAGGGCACCGCTGGGGCCATCGCGGAAAGCGTGGGCGGTGAATTCGCCGAAGGCGGTGTTGAGGCTGCGGGTGCCGAGCTTCTGCACCAGGCTCTCATTGCGGCTGCGGTGTTCGATCAGGTCGGCTATGGTGCCGATCTTCAGGCCGTGTTCGGCCGCGAACAACTGCAGGTCCGGCAGGCGGGCCATGGTGCCGTCGTCTTTCATGATCTCGCAGATCACGGAAGCGGGCGAGCAGCCGGCCATGGCGGCCAGGTCACAACCGGCTTCGGTGTGACCCGCGCGCATGAGCACGCCGCCTTCAACAGCCTGCAGCGGAAAGATGTGGCCAGGCTGCACCAGATCGTCGGCCAGGGCTTGGGGGGCCACGGCGGCCTGCACGGTGCGCGCGCGGTCGGCCGCCGAAATGCCGGTGGTCACGCCCTCGGCCGCTTCGATCGACACCGTGAAGGCCGTGCCCTTCTTGTCGCCGTTGCGCACGACCATGGGCGGGAGCTTGAGCTGTTCGCAGCGCTCGCGCGTGAGCGTGAGGCAGATCAGGCCGCGGCCGAAGCGCGCCATGAAGTTGATGGCTTCGGGCGTCACATGATCGGCGGCGAGCACCAGGTCGCCTTCGTTTTCACGGTCTTCCTCGTCGACGAGGATCACGATGCGACCAGCGCGCATGTCGGCGACGATGTCTTCCACCGGGGAGATGGCGACCGGTGCCAGGGTTTCGGGAGCGTTCATGCTGAAGGGTCCTTGTGTGGGGTGCCGGAAGCGCTGAGCATGCGCTCCACGTAACGCGCCACGGTGTCGATTTCGAGGTTGACCTGGCTGCCATCGGCCAACTGGCCCAGCGAGGTGTTTTCCACCGTGTGGGGAATGAGGTTGATGCTGAACTCGCAGCCAGCGGCGCTGTCTTGTACCTGGTTGACCGTCAGGCTCACGCCGTTGACGGTAATGGAGCCCTTGTAGGCGAGGTATTTGCCCAGATCGGGCGGCGCCATCACCCGCAGCTCCCAGCTTTCGCCGACGCGGGCGAAACGGGTCACGGTGCCGATGCCGTCCACATGGCCGGAAACGATGTGTCCGCCCAGCCGGTCGTTGCCGCGCAAGGCCTTTTCCAGGTTGACGCGGTTGCCCACCGTGTCCAGGCCCGCGGTGCAGGCCAGCGATTCGGCCGACACGTCGATGGTGTAGCGGTGGTTGGGCACGTCCAGTGAGGTGACGGTCATGCAGGCGCCGTTGTGCGCGATGCTGTCGCCCAGACCCACGTCGTCGAGGTAGCCCGGCGGCGCCTCGATCGTGAGTCGCTTGCCGTGGTCCAAAGAGCTGCCCAGAGCGTGGAGGTCGGCGATACGCCCCACGCCGGTGATGATGCCGGTAAACATAGGCGCGTATTTTCGCAGGGTTTGCGCGCGCTTTCCGGCCGAGGGTCACCGGAAAGGCAGAAATGCCGGGCGGCCAGGCGCCAAAGGGGGCCTGCTCAGGGCAAACGGGGCGTTCAGGGGTGCAGAAAGGCGTCGTGGCCGCGCACCCGGGCCACGATCCTCAGGTCTTCACCCACCGGGTCGATGGCATGAAAAGCCAGCTTCGTGCCGTCCTCCAGCGTCTGCAGCGGACCAAAACCGGCCATGCCGTGGCCCCCTGTGCCCAGCAGCAGCGGGGCCAGGTAGAGCAGCAGTTCGTCCACCAGGCCTTCGCGGATGAACGAGCCATTGAGTTTGTGGCCCGCTTCCAGATGCAGCTCGTTGACTTCGCGCTGGCCCAGATCGCGCAGCATCGCCGCCAGGTCCACCTTGCCCTGGGGGCCGGGCAGGCAGACCACCGTGGCACCCAGGGCTTCCAGCGCCGCCTGTTTCTGCGGATCGGCTGCGGCGCAATAGATGAAGATCTTGCGCGCCAGCCCCTGGGCCGGCGGGCCGAAGAGGCGGGCGGTCAGCGGTGTTTCCAGCCGGCTGTCGACGATCACCAGGTGCGGCTGGCGCGGCGTGTCCACTAGGCGCACATCCAGCATCGGATCGTCTTCGAGCACGGTGCCGATGCCGGTCAACACCGCGCAGGCGCGGGCCCGCCAGGCATGGCCGTCGGTGCGAGCGGCTTCGCCCGTGATCCACTGGCTCACCCCGTTGCCCAGTGCCGTGCTGCCGTCCAGCGAGGCAGCGACCTTCAAACGCACCCAGGGTGTCTTCCGGATCATGCGGCTGAAGAAGCCGATGTTGAGTTCGCGCGAGGCGCGGGCGGCTTCGCTGTCGGGCGGCAGCAGCTCCACCGCAATGCCCGCTGCGCGAAGGCGTTCCAGGCCGCGCCCGGCCACCAGCGGGTTGGGATCGGCCGTGGCCACCACCACTTTGGCGACTTGCGCGGCGATCAGGGCGTCGCAGCAGGGCGGGGTGCGGCCATGGTGCGAACAGGGTTCCAGCGTGACGTAGGCTGTGGCGCCGCGCACGTCCAGGCCCAGTTCGGCCGCCGCGCGCAGCGCCATGATTTCGGCGTGCGGGCCGCCGGTTTGCTGGGTGCTCCCGTTCACCTGTTGTCCATCAGAGGCAACGATCAGACAACCCACGGCCGGGTTGGGAGGGCAGATGGCGCGGGCGCGGATGGCAGCATGGATTGCCGCACGCAGCGGATCCCTGACCATAATGGCGTCATCCGCTTGGGGGTTTGGGCTGTCTGTTGTGCTCACGCAGACTCACGGGCGGGTTGGGGGGTGGATGGTCATGGTGTCCTCAGAGACGCGCCATCATAGGGCAGTGGGCCCCACCCGAAGCCGTGACAGCAGGGAGGGGAATCATGCGTGTATCTGCAGAGCGCGGCGTGACCGCGTTGGAGCTCATGGTGGTGCTGGCCGTGGTGGCTGTGCTCCTGGCGCTGGCATTGCCGGCGTGGCAGGACTTGGCTGCCCGGCAGCGGCGCAACGCCATGGCGGAACAACTCAATGGGCATCTGGCGCTGGCCCGCAGCGCTGCCATCAGCAAGGGACGTCCGGTGGCTGTGTCGACGATGGGGGAGGGATGGCACTCCGGCTGGCGGGTGCACCTGGATGACCAGCGCAACGGGCAGTGGGACGCTGGTGAATCGGTTCTGGCTGAGCAGGAGGGTGATCCGATGGTTCGCATCTCGGGCAACGGATCGATGGGTCGCTATGCCCTGTTCGATCCCGACGGCCGACCCAGGCAGAGTGGCGGAGGATTCCTTTCCGGCCGCCTTGAAGTGTGTACGCCAGACCGTCTTGGCGTCACCGTGCTGATCATGAGTGCCGCAGGGCGGATTC
>JAHIQV010000472.1 GCA_018903185.1 Gammaproteobacteria bacterium
ATGTGCACCTGATGGTTGAACCGGTGGACGCGCTGATCCCGCTGTTCGCCAAGGCCGGCGCCAACATCATCACCTTCCACCCCGAGGCCAGCCGCCATGTCGACCGCACGCTGCAGCTGATCCGTGACCACGGCTGCAAGGCCGGCCTGGTGTTCAACCCGGCCACGCCGTTGTCGCTGATGGACCATGTGATGGACAAACTCGACGTGGTGCTGCTCATGAGCGTGAACCCGGGCTTCGGCGGGCAGAAGTTCATCCCCGGTACCCTGCCCAAGCTGGTGGCGGCCCGCGAGCGCATCGATGCCCACATGGCGGCAGGGGGCCAGACCATCTGGCTCGAAGTGGACGGTGGCGTGAAGGTGGACAACATCGCCGAAATCGTGTCCGCCGGGGCCGACACCCTGGTGGCGGGCAGTGCCGTGTTTGGAGCCCCCGACAACAACGGCGGCTACCACACCGTCATGAAGCAGTTGCGCAAGAACGCGCTGGCCTGAAGCCCGCCCACAGCCATCCATTCAACAACTCCCACGAAAGCCCTCCATGACCACGCGCCGCCGCTTCACCCTCACGCAATACCTGATCGAACAACGCCGCCGTTTTCCCAGCGCCAGCGGCGACTTCAACGCGCTGCTGCTCGACGTCGCCCTGGCCTGCAAGGCCATCGCACGCACGGTGGCTTTTGGCGACCTGGGCAGCATGCTCGGGCAGCCGGCGCCCGAAGTCACCACCAGCGTGAACGTGCAGGGTGAAGAACAGAAGAAGCTTGATGTCATCAGCAACGAGTACTTCACGCAGATGACGGAGTGGGGCGGTCATCTGGCGGGCATGGCGTCCGAAGAGATGGACCACCCGTACCAGATCCCGGCCACCATGCAGCGCGGCAAATACATGCTGGTGTTCGACCCGCTGGATGGTTCGAGCAACATCGATGTGAACGTCACCGTGGGCAGCATCTTCAGCGTGTTGCGCGCACCGCAGGACGTGATCGACAGCGGGCGCGATGTGGTCGAGGCCGACTTCCTGCAGCCCGGCACGCAGCAGCTCGCCGCCGGGTATGCGCTCTACGGCCCGACCACCATGCTGGTGCTCACGGTGGGCAATGGCGTGGCCGGCTTCACGCTGGACCCGAACCTTGGCCAGTTCATGCTCACGCACCCCAACCTGCAGATTCCGGAAGACACCCACGAGTTCGCGATCAACGCATCCAACAGCCGCTTCTGGGAAGCCCCGGTGAAACGTTATGTGGACGAGTGCCTGGCCGGCAAGACCGGCGCGCGCGGCAAGGACTTCAACATGCGCTGGATCGCCAGCATGGTGGCCGAGGCGCACCGCATCCTCATGCGCGGCGGCATCTTCATGTATCCGCGCGACACCAAGGACGCCGCCAAACACGGGCGCCTGCGCCTGCTCTACGAAGCCAACCCGGTGGGCATGATCATCGAGCAGGCCGGTGGCCGCGCCAGCACCGGCCGCGAGCCCGTGCTGACCGTCAAGCCCACCGCGCTGCACCAGCGCATCGGCTTTGTGTTCGGCAGCAAGAACGAAGTGGAGCGCATCGAGCGTTACCACAGCGAGCCGGGCGCCTACAAGGACGACAGCAATCCTTTGTTCGCAGAACGCTCCCTTTTCCGCGCCTGATCGCACACCCAACTTTCATCTCCGGGGACAACACCATGTCAGAACGCCATCCCATCATCGCCATCACCGGTTCCAGCGGCGCCGGTACTTCGACCGTCACACGCACCTTCCAGAACATCTTCCGCCGCGAGAACGTGACGGCCGGGATCATCGAAGGCGACAGCTTCCACCGTTTCGACCGCAAGGAGATGAAGGTGAAAGCAGCCGAGGCCGAAAAAGCCGGCAACAACAACTTCAGCCACTTCGGTGCCGAGGCCAACCTGTTCGGCGAGATCGAGAACCTGTTCCGCACCTACAGCGAAACCGGCCAGGGCAAGTGCCGCAAGTACCTGCACAACGCCGAAGAGGCAGCGCCCTACAAGCAGGACCCGGGCACCTTCACCGCCTGGGAAGACCTGCCCGATGGCACCGACATGCTGTTCTACGAAGGCCTGCACGGCGCCGTGGTCACGCCCGAGCACAACGTGGCGCAGTACCCGGACCTGCTGGTCGGCGTGGTGCCCGTGATCAACCTGGAG
>JAHIQV010000473.1 GCA_018903185.1 Gammaproteobacteria bacterium
CAACCAGCGTGAAATCGGTCCCGACACCGCTTCGCTGCAAGTCGGCCTGAAGAACGCGCTGCGCCAGGCGCCCGACGTGATCCTGATCGGTGAGATCCGCGACCGCGAAACCATGTCGGCCGCCATCGCCTACGCGCAGTCGGGACACCTGTGTCTGGCCACGCTGCACGCCAACAACAGCTACCAGGCACTCAACCGCATCCTGAGCTTCTACCCGGTCGAAGTGCGTCCCACCATGCTCGGCGACCTGGCCGCCGCGCTGCGCGCCATCGTCTCGCAGCGCCTGCTGCGCACCCACACGGGCGGCCGTGTGCCCGCCGTGGAGGTGATGCTCAACACCGCCCTGATCGCCGACCTGATCCAGAAAGCCGATTTCTCCGGCGTGCGCGAGGCCATGGAAAAGTCACTGGCCGTGGGCTCGCAGAGCTTCGAGCAGGACCTGGCCCGACTGGTGCGCGACGGCATCGTCTCGCGCAACGAGGGTCTGGCCCACGCCGACTCGCCCAACAACCTGTTGTGGCGCCTGCAGAACGACTTCAACGCTTCCAAGTCCAACCTGGACGCCAAGCCGTCCGATGAGGACCAGAGCGACAACGCCACCTTCACCGAGTTCTCGCTCGACGTCAAATTCTGATGACCGCCACCCTGCGCCTGACCGAAGAACTGATCGCACGCCCCTCGGTCACGCCGCTGGACGAGGGCTGTCAAGCCCTGATCGCCGACCGCCTGCGAGCGCTGGGTTTTGTCTGTGAAACCATCGAAAGCGGCCCGGCCGATTTCCGCGTGACCAACCTCTGGGCCCGCCTGGGCACGGGCCAGCAGCCCACCCTGGTCTGGGCGGGCCACACCGACGTGGTGCCCACCGGCCCACTGGACGCCTGGGGCAGCGACCCCTTCGTACCGTCACACCGCGACGGCAAGCTTTTTGGCCGCGGCGCCAGCGACATGAAAACCTCGCTCGCCGCCATGGTGGTGGCCTGCGAAGAATTCGTGGCTTCCAACCCCCAGCCGCCCATCGACATCGCCTTCCTGCTGACCAGCGACGAAGAAGGCCCGGCCAACGACGGCACGGTGATCGTCTGCGACAAGCTGCGCCAGCGCGGCGAACGCCTGGACTGGTGCATCGTCGGCGAGCCCACCTCGGTCGAGCGCACGGGCGACATGATCAAGAACGGCCGCCGCGGCACCATGAGCGGCCAGCTCACGGTCAAGGGCATTCAGGGCCATATCGCCTACCCGCAACTGGCGAAGAACCCGATCCACATGGTCGCCCCGGCCCTGGCCGAACTCGCCGCGACGGTCTGGGACATGGGCAACGCCTACTTCCCGCCCACCAGCTGGCAGGTGAGCAACATCCACGGCGGCACGGGCGCGAGCAACGTGATCCCCGGCACCGTGGTGATCGATTTCAACTTCCGCTTCTCCACCGAGTCCACACCCGAAGGCCTGCAGCAGCGCGTGGTCGACATCCTGCAGCGCCACGGCCTGCAGGCGGGCGCCGACCACGACCTCGCCTGGACCATCGGCGGGCGACCGTTTCTGACCCAGCCCGGCACGCTGGTGGACGCCGTGCGCTCCGCCATCCAGACCGAGACCGGCATAGAAACCCAGCTCTCCACCACCGGCGGCACCAGCGACGGCCGCTTCATCGCCCAGATCTGCCCGCAGGTGATCGAACTCGGCCCGCCCAACGCCACCATCCACAAGATCGACGAACACGTGGCCGTGGCCGACATCGAGCCCCTGAAGAACATCTACCGCCGCGTGCTTCACAACCTCGCCCAACAGCAGGCCTGCGCGCGCTGAACCCATGACTCTGCAAGACCTGCTCGCCGGGGCCACGACACGCCTCGAAGCCGCCCATCTGGCCTATGGCCACGGCACCACCAACGCCCGCGACGAAGCCGCCTGGCTCGTGCTGTGGCAACTTCACCTGCCACTGGACGGCGACCTGGAAGAGATGGCCGAAACGCCCGTCTCTGACGAAGATGCGCTGGCCGTGGCCGAGCTGATCACACGCCGCATCGAGACCCGCCAACCAGCCGCCTACCTCACGCACGAAGCCTGGCTGCAGGGGGTGCCGTTTTATGTGGATCAACGCGCCATCGTGCCGCGCAGCTTCATTGCGGAGCTGCTCGCCGACGGTGGCTTCGACGCCTGGCTGGGCGAGCACACGATCCATGTGCTGGACCTGTGCACCGGCAACGGCAGTCTCGCCGTGCTGGCAGCCATGGTCTGGCCGCAGGTGCAAGTCACGGGCGCCGACATCTCCACCGATGCGCTGGCCGTGGCCCGCATCAACGTCGACCAGCACGGCCTGAAGGACCGCATCACGCTCATCGAATCCGACGGCCTGGCGGCCTGCCCCGGTCCGTACGATCTGGTGCTGTGCAACCCGCCCTATGTCAACGCACAGAGCATGAATGCGCTGCCCGCCGAATACCGCGCCGAACCCGCGCTGGCACTGGCGGGCGGCGCCGACGGCATGGATTTCATCCGCACCCTCTTGCAAGACCTGCCCTCGCGCCTGTCGCCCCACGGCGTGCTGGTACTCGAAATCGGCAACGAACGCGAACACTTCGAAACCGCGTTCCCGCAGCTTGAAACCGTGTGGCTGTCCACCAGCGCCGGCGACGATCAAGTCCTTCTTCTCACTTCCGATTCCCTTTCGGCGATGGCCCAGCGGCCAGCGCCCCGCCCATGATCACACTGAAAAACCTGGTCCTTCGTCGTGGCACGAAGGTCCTGCTCGATGGCGCTTCCGCCACCATCAACCCCGGCGAAAAAGTCGGCCTCGTGGGTCGCAACGGTGCCGGCAAGTCCAGCCTGTTTGGTCTGCTCAACAAGACGCTGCACGAGGACAAGGGTGACTTCTACGTTCCGGCCCAGTGGCGCATGGCCCAGGTCGCGCAGGACATGCCCGAGACCGACATGCCGGCCACGCAGTTCGTCATCGAAGGCGACGTGACCCTGCTCGCCGCGCAGCAGGAAGTGACCGCATCGGAAGAAAGCAACGACGGCGAGCGCATGGCCCACGCCTACATGGCGCTGCACGACGCGGGCGCGCACGATGCACCGGCCCGCGCGCAGGCGCTCATCCTGGGCCTGGGTTTCCGCACCGACGAGCTCGACAACCCGGTCAACAGTTTTTCGGGCGGCTGGCGCATGCGCCTGCAGCTCGCGCGTGCCCTGATGTGCCCCAGCGACCTGCTGCTGCTCGACGAACCCACCAACCACCTGGATCTGGACGCCCTGGTCTGGCTGGAAGCCTGGCTCAAACGCTACGAGGGCACCATGCTCGTGATCAGCCACGACCGCGAGTTTCTCGACGCGGTGACCGACGTCACCATCCACATCGAGCGCGCCCAGCTCACGCGCTACGGCGGCAACTACAGCAAGTTCGAAGACATGCGCGCCGAGCAGATGGCGCTGCAGGCCACGGCGTATTCCAAGCAACAGGAGAAGGTCGCGCACCTGCAGAAATTCATCGCGCGCTTCAAGGCCAAGGCCAGCAAGGCCAAGCAGGCGCAGAGCCGGGTCAAGGCGCTGGAGCGCATGGAGAAAATCGGCCCGGTGCTGGCCGACGCCGACTTCACCTTCGAGTTCAGCGAACCGCAGAACCTGCCCAACCCCATGCTGGCCATGAACGAGGTGAGCTTTGGCTATCCGCCGCCCGCAGCGGGCGGCGAACCGATCACCATCGTGCGCAACGTCAGCCGCTCGGTGCTGGCCGGGCAGCGCATCGGCATCCTGGGCGCCAACGGCCAGGGCAAGTCCACCGTGGTGAAGACCATCGCGCGCGACCTGAAGGCCATCAGCGGCGAGATCATCGAAGGCAAGGGCCTGAACATCGGCTATTTCGCCCAGCAGGAACTGGACGTGCTGCGCCCGGCCGACACCCCGCTGGAGCACATGATCCGCCTGGTGCGCGAGTGCACGGCGCAAAGCCGCCTGAGTGGCCAGGCCACGCGCGAACAGGACCTGCGCAGCTTTCTGGGCAGTTTCAACTTCACCGGAGACCAGGTGAAGCAGGCGGTCGGCAGCATGAGCGGCGGCGAAAAGGCGCGCCTGGTGCTGTGCATGATCGTCTGGCAGCGCCCCAACCTGCTGCTGCTCGACGAGCCCACCAACCACCTGGACCTCGCAACCCGCGAAGCCTTGTCGATGGCGCTCAACGAGTTCGAAGGCACGGTCATGCTGGTCAGCCACGACCGCGCCCTGCTGCGCGCCGTGTGCGACGAATTCTGGCTGGTCTCGCGCGGCGGCATTGCACCGTTCGACGGTGATCTGGACGACTACCAGCGCTACCTGCTGGACATGGCCAAACAGTCGCGGGAAGCCCAGCGCCAGGAGCAGAAAGACCTGCTGCGGGGCAATGTGGCGGCGCCCGCCGTGGTGGCCGTGACAGTGGCCGCGCCGGCACCATCGGTCAATCGCAGCTCCGAACAGCGCAAGCAGGACTCCCAGCGCCGCCAGCAGCTCACCGAGCAGCTGCGCCCGCTGAAGAAAGAGCTGGAGCAAAACGAAAAACGCACCGCCGCATTGAGCCAGCAGAAAAACCAGCTGGAGGCCCGCCTGAGCCAGCCCGCGAGTCCCAAGGACATGGCCGACGCGGGACGCGAACTGAAAGCGGTGAACGATCAGATTGAAACGCTGGAATTGCGCTGGCTGGAACTCACCGAACAGATCGAAGGCGCCAGCGCCAACGGGTGAGCGCCCCGCGCTCAGTCTGTGACATGCACGTTGCAGTGACGGCGTTCACAGGCAGGTGTGCTGCATGGGAAGGGTGAGAGCGAAAAAGCGGGCTTGGCGCTACAGTGTGATCCCACACCTTGCTCAATCCGACACATCGAAAGGCAGCCCGCCCATGTCCATTCTGATCACACTCTTCATTGGCTTGATCGCAGGCTTCATCGCCCGCGCCATCAAACCCGGCGACGACAACATGGGCTGGATCATGACCGCCTTGCTGGGCGTGGCGGGATCGTTCCTCGCGAGCTATGGTGGCGCAGCGCTGGGGCTTTACGCTCCGGGCCAAGCGGCGGGATTCATTGCCTCGGTGATAGGCGCTTTGATCCTGCTCGTGGTCGTCGGCCTGATCCGGAAGAAATGAGCCATTGACCGGCCAGCGCGCCCCATCCAGGGTGTCGTCCGGGGCACTCGACATCAAACTGTCACCGAACGGGTAACGGGAGCACAAATGAAAAAGCCTGCTACCGAATCAGTAGCAGGCTTTTCAACTCCCGCGAGGGGAATCTGGTGGGACGTGCGGGGGTCGAACCCACGACAAACGGATTAAAAGTCCGCTGCTCTACCAACTGAGCTAACGTCCCAACATTCAAAAAACATCAACGGCGACCGGATGAGAGACCATCCAGATGCCAGCATCTGGTGGGGCGTGAGTGACTCGAACACTCGACCTACGGATTAAGAGTCCGCTGCTCTACCAACTGAGCTAACGCCCCATCTGGCCTTGCAAAGTTGGCTTTTACTACATCGCCAAGCCTCAAATTATAGCGTCATTTTCAACCTATTTTCAAGACCAGCAGGACTTTTTGAATCGCTCGCGATCGCGTTCATCAAAGCACCCGCGGCGGCCATGCCAAAACTGGCAGTCACACTCACCGCCGATCCATAACCGTGGCAATTCAACGATCCGTCTCCCGCGTCGGCCAGTGCGCACGAGGCGTCGGGTGGCGACACGGCTTCGCGGCTGAACACACAGCTCACACCCATGGGGCCGTTGCGTGCGCCGTCATGGTGTTTGCGCAACTGATAACGCAGTTGCGCCAGCAAGGGGTCGTGTGTGGTGAAGGCCAGATCGGCCACCTCCATGGCATGGGCCAGTCGTTTTCCACCCGCGGCTCCCACGGTCACGAAGGGCACGGCCTTTTTCACGGCCCAGGCAGCCAGCACGGACTTGGCCCGCATCTGGTCGCAGGCATCAATGAGGCCAGAGGGCCTCGCCCCAGCTTCAACCATCGTTTCACCCAAAAGTGCAGGCCAGTTCTCAGGCGTCACAAACTCCTCGATCACGTCAACCACACAGGTCGGGTGATACATCGAGATGCGCTCGCGCATGGCCTGTGCCTTGCTTTGTCCCAAGGTGATGTCCAGGGCATGAATCTGGCGGTTGATGTTGGATTCAGACACGTGGTCCAGATCAATCAGGGTGAGGCGCCGCAGACCGCTGCGGGCCAGGGCCTCGACAGACCACGATCCGACACCGCCAATGCCCACCACCACCACATGGGCATCAAAGATGCGTTGGGAGCCCTCTTGCCCGTAGAGTCGGCGCAAGCCACCGAAGCGGCGTTCGAAATCGGGCGTCATGACAGGCTCGCTGCCCTTGTCGTACTCACTCACGTTCCAGCAACCAGAGCTGGAAGCGCACACCGCCAACTGCGCCGAGCACGATGCCCGCTACCGCGATGGCACTGGTGAGACTCAGTGTGGACAGACCCGAAAGACCTTGGCCCACGGTGCAACCCAGCGCGGTCACTCCCCCCACGCCCATGCAGAACGCACCACCCATGTGCAGGGCCGTGTCTTGCGTGCTGCGAAAGCCTTCCCAGCGAAAACTGCCATCCAGCCGTGCCTGGGCAAAAGCCCCGACCACCACACCCGCCACCGTGACCACGCCCAGGGTCAGCACGTTGGACTTGTCGCTGAAGAGGATCAGCCAGTCCAGGGCGTAGGCCATCGGTGCTGTGAAGGTCAGGGATTCCATGCGCCCGGTGTTGGTGGCGAGGTAAACCGATTCCAGTGTCTCCGGATGTTCGGCAACAAACGCCATGTGTCCACTGACCCACCACATGGCCGCAATCACAAGCCCCAGGCCCACACCGCCCAGCAGGTTGTTGGCGTTGCGAAAATCGGCGTCCATCAGGGCCCAGATGACCAGCCCCCCTCCCAGGATCAATGCAGCCAGCAGACCAGCGTTGCCCGACTCCAGTCCCACGGCCGCAACGATCCACATCGGCACGGTGCCGCCCGCCCCGATATCAAAGGCCACCAGATCGACGGTGTTGACGCGAAGCACCGCGAGCACGCCGCGCAAGGTCGCGTAGGCGGCAAAGCCCATGACAAAAAACACCACCAAGGACTTCAGGCTACCGGCACCGACACGCACCAGCGTCTTGCTGCCGCACCCTGAAGCGAGCACCATACCAAAGCCAAACAGGGTTCCACCCACAACCGCAGACAGCCAGATGATCCGGCCTGACCCGTAGATGGTCTGACTGGTATCGATCCAGCCCAGCCAGCCCATGGTGTAAAAGCCGATAGACGCCACCCCCACAGCCATGCCCCACATGCGCATGCGCGTCCAAGCGCCCATGTTGATGATGTCGCTGATGGCGCCCATGGTGCAGAACTGGGTGCGCTGGGCAATAAAACCAAACACCGCCGAGACCGCGAATGCGGCCCAGAGCACTTGGGTATGCAGTGTTTGAATATCGGCGATGTCCATCATGGCCGACATTGTAGGAGGAGCCCTCCGGTCACCCGGACTGGAAGGCCATGTCGACAAACCCGCCGCGATCAGCGCAGGCGGGCGAGACGCTCGCGTCCAGCCGCTGCGGCCTCGGACTGGGGATGGGCCTTGATCAGATTTTCCAGCGTGCGCCGTGCGGCCTTGCTGTCCTTGAGTTCGATCTGGCTGTTGGCCATGGCCAGAAGTGCCTCGGGCGTACGGGGATGGTCGGGAAACTGGCTCGCCAAGCGGCGATGACTCTCGATCGACTCCTTGTAGGCGCGGTTGGCGTACTGGGCGTTGCCCAGCCAGTACAGAACGGAAGGCGTGTAGCCACTGCTGGGATAGCGACGCAGCAAACCCGCAAACCCCGCAGCAGCCGGTCCAAACTCCGATCGGCGCAGCAACTCCATGGTCGCATCGAAGTCGCGCTTCTCCTCGGGCGAAGCCGTGAACTCGCGGCCATCCAGAGAGACCGGCACTGGCTCCACCTGACGCAAACGGGCATCCACGCCGGCCTGTGCGTCTTTTTGTTGACGCTGAAGCTCTGAAACTTCACGGGCCAGCTGCTCGTTCTGCCCAAGCAGACGCGCAACCTCACCACGCAGCTGTTCGTTCTGGTTGGCCAGCTCCAGCAGACTGCGCTGG
>JAHIQV010000474.1 GCA_018903185.1 Gammaproteobacteria bacterium
AACTTCAACCGCGCCCTATATCACAGCCTGACCGCCGCGCTGCCCGGCGTGCCCTACGTCACCGTGCTGACCGACCTCGCCGACCTGCCACCGCATTTCTGGATCGAGCGCGACCAGTCGCAGCATTTCGTCTGCGGCACACCGCGCGCGGTGCAGCAGGCCCTCGCGCTGGGCCACAGCGAAGACCGCGTGCACGCCACCTCGGGCATGATCCTGCGCCCCGAGTTCTACCGGCCCGCCACGCTGGACCGGGCCGAGGAACAGCGCCGTCTCGGGCTCGATCCGCAGCGCCCGACCGGGTTGGTGCTGTTCGGCGGCCACGGCTCCAAGGCCATGCTGGGCATCGCCGAGCGGCTGAGCGACACCCAGCTGATCCTGGTCTGCGGCCACAACCAGGCCCTCGCCGAGCGCCTGCGTGCCCAGCCCTCGACCGCGCGGCATGTGGTGGTCGGGTTCAGCAGCGACATCCCCGCCTGGATGCGGCTGGCGGACTTCTTCATCGGAAAACCCGGGCCCGGCAGCGTGAGCGAGGCGGTGCAACTGGGCCTGCCGGTGATCGTGGTGAACAACGCCTGGACCATGCCGCAGGAGCGCTACAACGCCGACTGGGTCCGCGAGCAGCGGCTCGGCATCGTGATCGGCAGCTTCCGCGGCGTGGACAGCGCGGTGGCGCAATTGCTGGATGGGCTGGACGCGTACCGCGCCCGCGTGGACCGGATCCAGAACCGGGCGCTGTTCGAGATCCCCGACATCCTGGCCGCGCTCTTGCAGAGCGGGGCGCTGCACCACTCGCGAAGTGAGAAGCGATGCAACCCCAGGGGCACCGCCGGGCCGGCTTTGCCGGACGGCCAGTGCCGCCCCCCTTGAGGGGGGTGACGCGAAAGCGGCGTGGGGGGTGCTTCCTTCCCTCAGCGCAGGCCGGCGCAGTTCGCGTAGAAGGTGGTGGTGGCGGGCCAGTCGGAGAACACGCCCATCACCTTCACGTCGCGAGCCAGCACGTCGAGCACACGCATCACGTCGCCTTCGGTCTGGATGGCACTGTCGAACGACTGGTAATAAAAGCCGTTGTTGCCATCGGCCAGCAGGCCCGAACGCTCCAGCGACCAGGCGATGATGCCCAGCCCGGCCGCACGCGCGTCACGCGCGTACTGCGAGGGCACGATATCGCCCGCGGCGTTGGTGCTCAGCAAGGCAAAGATGGGGGGCGCCACGATCTGGATGCCCTGGCTCTTGTAGTCCACCAGCTCATTGCGGCTGGGCAGGTCGGCAGGGGTGTTGGCGTCGTCCAGGTACACCGCCTGCTTGCCGAACGCGGCCTCGTTGCGCACCCAGTACAGCACGTCGTTGATGTTGAAGGACTGCGCAAACACCTGGCGCGGCGACACGCCGGCCTGCTTGTATTCGTCGATCATCTTCTGTGCATAAGCGGCCTGCGTGAAGCCGTCAAAAGGCATGGTGACGCTCGCGCTCTTGAGTTCCGGCGTCATCTTCACGCCCAGTCGCTTGAACAGCGCAATGCTCTCGGCGTGTGTCATCAGCGTGCCGCTCGTGGGGCCCGAATACAGGTCGGTGCGGAAATTCGCCGTGCCGCCCAGGTACTCCTGCGGCGTGCGGGCCGCCGGATTGAATGCGTCCATCTTGCCGCGCAAGGTCCGGAACTCGGCCAGCGTGATGTCGCTGGTGCGGCATTCGGCCTTGGCGGGTGTGACCACCTTGCCGTCGGCGTCGAGCGTGGCGGGCACGAAGGGCGTGGTGCACTTGGCGGCCAGCGGCGTGACCAGGATGTTGGTGGTGGTGTGCAGGTCGTTCTGCGCGTGGCGGCAGACCAGTTCCTTGTCCTTGGTGAAGGTCACGTCGCACTCGACGATGCCGGCCCCCATGCGCGCCGCAGCGGTGTACGACTCCACCGTGTGCTCGGGGAACTGCAACGGTGCACCCCGGTGACCGATGGAAAAATCGCGCGGGGTGAACTGGCCACGCTGCGCGCACTGCTGGAGCCTCTGCTTCAGGCGGCTGTCGGCCATGTCGTCGACGAGGAAGAACGGGCGCACGCCCAGTTCCACGGAGGCCGGCTTTTCAGCGCGGTGGCCGGGCCGCTGGCCACCCGGTGAAGCCAACGCAGCGGTGGCGGTCAGACCCAGCAGGGCCAGGAAGGGAATCAGGTGACGCATGGAGTACCTCATGAAGAAGATGGTGATCGGTGGTTGAACACGACGCGGACCGCATCGCCCGGACCATGCTAGGACGCCCATGTGGCAACGGCGTGGCAGCCGCCACCGGTCAGCGCTGTCGCATCGGGAGCGAGCGCTTCAGCGGTTCCAGGCCGACTGGCTGCGTTCGCGGCGGGCCTGGAAACGACAGCGCTGCAGGGCCAGCAACTCCAGCACGCCACCGACCACGCCGCAGCCGATCGCGCCCAACAGCTTGAGTGCCCGAAGCGGATCCCGCTTGCGGCGATCGCCGGCGTTGTTCATCATGCAAAGCCCTTTCTGGCCGACCCGTGATGCCGGCAAGCCACCTTAGCTTTTTCATGTGACGGTTTTGCGTCAGCCCCGAGCTGAAGCAACGGTGGCCGATGGTGTGCCGAACCGGTCCCCCGGCGTTATGCTCGGCGCTGATCCAACCGTCATCACACCCCACACCACCGCCCCACACCGTGCCTGAAACCGCCCTGCCCGAGCTGCTGGCACTTGAAAAGATCATGGAGCTGGGCGCGCCCCATCTGCAGGTGCAGGAGCCGTGCCGGATCACGCTGTCATCGGGCCGCAGCTTTCCGGTGCACGCCATCACCCTGGGCAACCCCAGCCTGGATGTGCCTGCGGTGGGCTACTTCGGCGGCGTGCACGGTCTGGAGCGCATCGGTGCCCAGGTGGTCATCGCCTTCCTGCAGAACATCGTCACTCGGCTGTCGTGGGACAGCTCGCTGCACCGCCTGCTGGAAGCTGTGCGCCTGGTGTTCATGCCCATCGTCAACCCCGGCGGCATGTGGGCCGCGACGCGGGCCAATCCGCGCGGCGTGGACCTGATGCGCAACGCGCCGGTCGAGGCGCGCGAAAAAGTGCCCTACATGCTGGGCGGCCAGCGGCTGAGCGCGGGCCTGCCCTGGTACCGAGGGCGCCTCGGTGACCCGCTGGAAGCGGAGAGCCAGGCGGTCTGCGACGTGGTGCACGGCGAACTGCTGAGCCGCCCGTTCAGCATCGCGCTGGACTGCCACTCGGGCTTCGGCATCAGCGACCGCCTCTGGTTTCCCTTTGCCCACACGCGCGAGCCCATCCACCACCTGGCCGAGGTGCACGCGCTCAAGGCCATCTTCGAGCAGGCCCACAGCCACCACCCCTACATCATCGAACCGCAGAGCGCGCAGTACCTGACCCACGGTGACCTCTGGGACCACCTCTACCTGCAGGCCAGCACCGCACACCCGGAGCGCACCTTTTTGCCGCTGACGCTGGAGATGGGCTCTTGGCTGTGGATCAAGAAGAATCCGCGCCAGCTGTTTTCGCGCAAGGGCATCTTCAACCCGCTGATCGGCCACCGCCAGCAGCGCGTGCTGCGCCGCCACCTGGCGCTGCTGGACTTCCTCTCGCGCGCCGCGAGCAGCCACATGCGGTGGACACCTGGTGCAGATCAACGCGGTCAGCGGCATGCGGATGCGCTGGCTGACTGGTATTGAAAACCCACCCTTCTCAATGTGCTTCTGTTGTGAACTTCCTGCCCATTTCGTCGCACCTCGCGAGCCAAGGCGTGCGCGCTCAGGCCGCAGCGCTTCAGTGAGGCGGTCGGCGCTGCGCACCGACTTCCCTGCGATGCTCGCGGCCGTGGCCCGTCGCACAACTCGCTGCGTTCGCTGCGCTCTCTCCGCTCAGACAAGTGCGACAAGTCAGATGACGAAGCGCGCTGCGCGCGCGGCCACGGCCACTGCGCTTCTCGGCGCCTCACATGGCGCGCTGCGGCCTG
>JAHIQV010000475.1 GCA_018903185.1 Gammaproteobacteria bacterium
GGGCGAGTACACCGAAGGCATCGAGCGCATCAACATCGAGCTTTCGCTGCGCAACAAGCTCAAGCTCTGCGAAGCGCTGGAAGCTTTCTTCACCCGCGGCCAGCTGCCGCTGGGCAAGACCGACGACGCCAACGACATCCCCAGCGCCGAGCTGCTGGAAGACCGCGTGCAGCAGGCGCTGGCGCTGGTGCGCGAGGTGCGCTCGCTCTGGGCCGGCTGGCTGCGTGACGTGGACACGCTGTTCCCGCAGCTGCAGGACCATTCGCTGCGCGCGAGCTGGAAGGCGCAGATCCGCGCGCCGCTGCAAGGCATCTTCAATGGCGCGGCGTTCGGCGCCATCCTGAGCGAAATCAACGCCATCCACCAGCGCGTGCTGAAAGGCCGCGTGTGGGTGGCGCTGCACATGCACGCCGGCGACGGCAATGTGCACACCAACATCCCCGTCAACAGCGACGACTACGAGATGTTGCAGACCGCGCACGAAGCGGTGGGCCGCATCATGGTGCTGGCGCGCAGCCTGGACGGCGTGATCTCGGGCGAACACGGCATCGGCATCACCAAGCTGGAATTCCTGACCGACGACGAACTGCGCCCTTTCGCCGAGTACAAGGCCAAGGTGGACCCGGAGGGTCGCTTCAACAAGGGCAAGCTGCTGCGCGACCTGTCGGGCGTACAAGGCCTCGCCTCTGACAGCAGCCTGCGCAGCGCCGATCTCTCCAACGCCTACACACCCAGCTTCGGACTGATGGGCCACGAGTCGCTGATCATGCAGCAGAGCGACATCGGCGCCATCGCCGACTCGGTCAAGGACTGCCTGCGCTGCGGCAAGTGCAAACCGGTGTGTGCCACGCACGTGCCGCGCGCCAACCTGCTCTATTCGCCGCGCAACAAGATCCTCGCGACCTCGCTGCTGGTCGAGGCTTTCCTGTACGAAGAACAGACGCGCCGCGGCATCAGCATCAAACACTGGGAAGAATTTGAAGACGTGGCCGACCACTGCACGGTCTGCCACAAGTGCCTGAGCCCGTGCCCGGTCAAGATCGACTTTGGCGACGTGACCATGAACATGCGCAACCTGTTGCGCAAGATGGGGCAGAAGAGCTTCCGCCCGGGCAACGCCGCGGCCATGTTCTTCCTGAACGCCACCAACCCCGAGACCATCAAGTTCATGCGCTCGGCCATGGTGGACGTGGGCTTCAAGGCCCAGCGTCTGGCCAACAAGGTGCTGAAGCTCGCCGCGCGCAGGCAGACCAGCGCGCCGCCGGCCACGCTGGGCCCGGCGCCGATCAAGGAGCAGGTGATCCACTTCATCAACAAGAAGATGCCTGGCGGT
Organism: Gammaproteobacteria bacterium; assembly: GCA_018903185.1. Taxonomy (GTDB): domain Bacteria; phylum Pseudomonadota; class Gammaproteobacteria; order Burkholderiales; family Burkholderiaceae_C; genus Hydrogenophaga. The sequence continues at coordinate 1,334 of JAHIQV010000475.1, forward strand.
CTGCCCAAGAAGACAGCGCGCGCGCTGCTGGACATCGAGGACAAGGACTACGTGCCGATCATCCGCAACCCGGTGGGCACGACGGCTGAGACCGAGGCGGTGTTCTATTTCCCTGGCTGCGGCTCGGAGCGCCTGTTCAGCCAGGTGGGGCTGGCCACGCAGGCCATGCTCTGGCACGCGGGCGTGCAGACCGTGCTGCCGCCGGGCTATCTGTGCTGTGGTTACCCGCAGCGCGGCTCGGGCCAGTTCGACAAGGCCGAAAAAATCATCACCGACAACCGGGTGCTGTTCCACCGCGTGGCCAACACGCTGAACTACCTGGACATCAAGACCGTGGTGGTCAGCTGCGGCACCTGCTACGACCAGCTGCAGGGCTACGAGTTCGACCAGATCTTCCCCGGCTGCCGCATCATCGACATCCACGAATACCTGCTGGAAAAAGGCATCACGCTGCCGGCCGGGCAGGGCGGTTACCTGTACCACGACCCCTGCCACACGCCCATGAAGCTGCAGGACCCGATGAAGACGGTCAAAGCGCTGGTGGGCGACAACGTGGTCGAGAGCAAGCGCTGCTGCGGCGAGAGCGGCACGCTCGGCGTGACGCGGCCTGACATCTCGACCCAGATCCGCTTCCGCAAGGAGGAAGAGATCAAGAAGGGCGAGGCGCAGCTGCGCGCCGCCGGCACCGTGGGCGCCCAGGCCAACATCAAGATGCTGACCTCGTGCCCGAGCTGCCTGCAGGGCCTGACGCGCTACGGCGATGACCTGAACAACGGTCTGCTCGAAGCCGACTACATCGTGGTCGAGATGGCCAACCAGATTCTGGGCAAGGACTGGTTGCCCGATTACGTGGCGCAAGCCAACCAGGGCGGCATTGAACGCGTGCTGGTCTGATCACAGTCAACCAACCGGAGACAGCCATGGCAGGACTCGACAAAAACACCCCGACACCGCAGGACATCACAGTGCACAGCCAGTCGCGCGTGCTGCAGGTGAGCTTTTCGGATGGCAGCGACTTCCGCATCCCGTTCGAACTGATGCGGGTGTTTTCGCCTTCGGCCGAAGTCCAGGGCCACGGCCCGGGCCAGGAAGTCCTGCAGACCGGCAAGCGCGAGGTCGGCATTCTGGCGCTGGAGGCCGTGGGCAACTACGCGGTGCAGCCCACGTTCAGCGACGGTCACGACAGCGGTATTTATTCGTGGGACTACCTGTATTTCCTGGGCAGCCAGCAGGACGCGCTGTGGGCCGACTACCAGCAACGCCTCCTCCAGGCGGGGGTTGACCGCGATGCCGCCATGCCGGAAAAAGCAGGCTCAGCCTGCGGAAGCCACTCACACTAGGATCGGATCGCGCCATGGCAACCACCCATTTCGGCTTCAAGAACGTCGACGAGCGCGAGAAAGCACAGCACGTGCGCAGCGTGTTCGACTCTGTCGCGCCCAAGTACGACGTGATGAACGATCTCATGTCGGCCGGTCTGCACCGCGTCTGGAAACGCTACACCCTCACCGTGGCCAACCCGCAGCCAGGCCAGCAGGTGCTGGACATCGCTGGCGGGACGGGTGACCTGTCGCTGGCTTTTGCGGCCAAGGTTGGCCCGACAGGTCGGGTGGTGCATACCGATATCAATGAGGCCATGTTGCGCGAAGGCCGCAACCGGCTGCTCGACAAAGGGGTCGTGCTACCCACCATGGTGTGCGATGCCGAGAAGCTGCCATTCGCGAACGAATCGTTCGATTTTGTGTCGGTGGCCTTTGGCCTGCGCAACATGACCCACAAGGAACTTGCGCTGGCCGAGATGCATCGCACCTTGAAGCCGGGTGGCAAATTGCTGGTGCTGGAGTTTTCCCGGGTGGCCAAGCCGCTGGAGAAAGCTTATGACTGGTACTCGTTCAACATCCTGCCGAAGCTGGGCAAGCTGGTGGCCAACGACGAGCACAGCTACCGCTACCTCGCCGAGTCCATCCGCATGCATCCGGGACAGGAGGAATTGCGGCAGATGATGAAGGCAGCGGGGTTCGGACACGTGGACGTGCACAACCTCAGCGCCGGAGTGGTGGCCTTGCACGTCGGCATCAAGTGTTGATTCAACGTTTTTTCATCAACTGAGGGACAGGGCAATGAGCAGGTTGTGGTCGGTACTTCTGGTCTGCGCGATGGCGATCGGGGCGCAGGACGTCTCGGCCAAACGCATCGGCGGCGGCTTGTCGGTTGGCAAGCAGTCGGGCAGTGTGACGCAGCGCAGCGCCGCACCCACAAGCACCCCGCAGCAGGTGCCCGCTCAAAACGCAGCAGCCCGACCTGCCGCGCCGTCGCCTGCTGCAGCCGCAGCTGCCGCCCCCAAGCGTCCCTGGGGTGCCATGCTGGGTGGCCTGGCCGCTGGTCTCGGCCTGGCCTGGCTGGCTTCCTCGCTGGGTCTGGGTGAGGGCTTTGCCCAGTTCCTCCTGCTGGCTTTGCTGGCGGTGGTGGTGGTGGCGGTGATCCGCGTGGTGATGCGCCGCGGTGCACCGGCTGCCAAACCTTCCGGATTGGTCTACCAGGGTGCAGGCGCCTCGGACCAGGCGGCGACGCCGCGGGGTTACAGCCCGCAGAACGTGGGCAACGACGCGTCGGCCCGTCCCTGGGAACGTGGTGCCTCGGCCGGCGCCGGTGGCTCCATGATCGGTTCGGCGCTGGCGGGCTCACCCTCCTGGGGCGTGCCCAGCGACTTCGATGTCGAGGGTTTTCTCAAGGCATCCAAGACCAACTTCGTGAACCTGCAGGATGCCTGGGACCGGTCCGACATTCCCAGCCTGCGGGCCATGATGACCGACGGCATGCTGGAGCAGATCAAGAGCCAGCTGGCCGAGCGCGAGCAGACCAGTGGCAGCAGCGTCAACAAGACCGATGTCGTGATGCTCGAAGCCCAACTGCTGGGCATCGAGGAACTGGCCGACGGGTACATGGCGAGCGTGGAGTTTTCCGGGATGATCCGGGAAGACGCTTCGGCCGGCCCCAATCCCTTCCGCGAAGTCTGGAACATCACCCGGCCCAAGAGTGGCTCCGGCGGCTGGCTGGTGGCCGGGGTTCAGGCCCTTCAATAATGTTTGCGGGTCAGACCTTCAGCTCTGACCCCAGCTGATCAGGTCGGCGGGATGGTCCCGCGTTATCCGTCAAAATCGGGGGGTCATGAAAAATGTACCCCCCGATTTTTCGTCCGGCGCCGACAGCGGCAGCCGATCGCCCCTGGGCTTTTTGCAGTCCCTGCTGGGCAGCATCCGTCCGCCCGACTGGGTGGTGGACGAGCTACAGAACCGCCTGGTGCTGTTCCTCAACCACGTGCTGATGCAGGAGCCGCAGGCACAGGAACGTCTCAAGCGCCAGAAGGGCAAACCGGTGCGGGTGCAGTGGGGCGACTTCCACCTTACGCTCGCAGCCACGCCCGCCGGTCTGCTGGAGCGCCCGGTCGCGGGTGCCCAGCCCGAGCTCACCGTTTCACTGACCCAGACCTCGCCGTTTGCGCTGGCCCAGCGTGTCATCGCCGGCGACAAGCCGGGCGTGGACATCCAGGGTGACGTGCAGCTCGCTGCCGAAGTCGCCTGGCTGGTGGACAACGTGCGCTGGGACGTGGAAGAAGACCTGTCCCGCGTGGTGGGCGACGCCACCGCGCACACGCTGAGCCGGTTTGCGCGCGCAGGCGCCCAGGCTGTGAAGGCGTTTGCCGCGCGCCTGCCCGA
>JAHIQV010000476.1 GCA_018903185.1 Gammaproteobacteria bacterium
CTCGCAGACGCGCATGCTGCATGGCCAGACGCGCTACAACCTCAAGAGCCGTTTCTTTGAAGAGCTGCCCGAGGCCTGCCTGAAGTGGCTCACGCCACAGCAGCCGGCCTGGAACCCGAGCGCTGCCGGAGTGGGCGCGGGCGGTGGCTGGCAGGGCAACCGCGGTGGCTACGGCAACCGTGGCGCCGGTGCGCCCGCCGTGCTGCAGCCCGCCTGGTCACCCGGCTGGGCCTCGGGCAGCGACCCCAAAGGCCTGGGCGGCAAGAGCAACCCCGAACCCGACCGCGGCACCGACGTCAAGGCCGGCATGAAGGTGTTCCACAACAAGTTCGGCGAAGGCAAGGTGCTGGCGCTCGAAGGTGCGGGAGCCGATGCGCGGGCGCAGGTGAATTTCTCGCGGCATGGCGTGAAGTGGCTGGCGCTGTCCGTCGCCAAGCTCACACCGGTCGACGACTGAATCGGGGGCCGCGAGGCGGCCTGTCACAGGCCCGCATGGGATCGGATGGCGGCCAGCTTGACGTACAAGGTGCTTCGGGAAATGCCCAGCCTTCGTGCTGCGGCCGTCATGTTGCCCTGCGACTGGCCAACGGCATCCAGGATGGCCTGGCTTTCCATATCTTCCAGCCTGCCGGTCTTGCCTCCTGGCAGATCCGGAGCCGAGCCGTTGTTGGGTGACGTCAGGGCCTGAGCAATGGCCGGTGGCAACGCGGCCAGTTCAATCACAGGGCCTTCGCTGAGCGCGAACGTGGATTCGAATACGTTTTGCAGTTCTCGAATGTTGCCTGGCCAACGGTAGTTGTGGAATGCCTGGAGCACGGACGCTTCCAGTTGTTTGGGCGCACAGCCGTATTTGTCGGCCAGCTTGCGGTTGAGGTGTTCGACGATCGTTTCGATGTCGCCCGGGCGGTCGCGCAAGGCGGGAAGCGGCAGACTGAGAACACAGAGACGGTGGTACAGGTCCTCACGGAAGCGCCCTTGCGCCACTTCCTTTTGCAGATCGCGGTTGGTCGCCGCAATCAAACGCATGGACACGCGCCGGTCCCGCGTATCGCCCAGACGGACCACGATGCCATCCTGCAGGACGCGCAGCAGATGGGGTTGCATGTCGAGCGGCATTTCGCCGATTTCGTCCAGGAACAACGTGCCGCCATCGGCCTGTTCGAACTTGCCCGGCAGACCGCTGCGCCGTGCGCCCGTGAACGCCCCTTCTGCATAGCCAAAGAGTTCGCTGGCCAGGAGTTCGCGATTGAAGGCGCCACAGTTCACGACCACCAGCGGACCGTCGGGCCGGTGACCCGCGCGGTGCAATGCCCGGGCAAAAACTTCCTTGCCGACACCGGTTTCTCCCAGCAGGAGCACGGGCAGGTCCAGCGCCGCCATGCGCCGGGCACGCACCCGGGTGGCCTGCAACACCTCGCTGTTGCCGATGATCTCGGCGAACGCGTCGTCGTCTTTCGGCACCGCGTTGAGGGGTCGAGGGGGTGAGACGGAATACAGCTTTCGGTCGGTCACAGGAACAACCAGCAGCGTGCCCAACTCCCCGTGCTGGTCTTTGATCGGGCACATCCATTCGGCTTTGAGCCAACCCGGACGCTGGCTCCGGCTCTCCGTCTTCGGCTGATTCAGGTTGAGGCCGTTCAACGGAACACCCACCTTCAGGCATTGGTGTATGCCATGGAGTTCCAGCGCCGCTTGCAGGTTGCTGCTGGTGCGGACGATGCGTCCACGGTGGTCGCACAGCACAAGACCATCGCTGCCATACCGGCCGAAATATTCCAGTGACCGGCTCAGGAGCTGGCTTTGCAGAGCGGCCTCACGGTGGGCCAGTTCGCTCTCGATCTGTCTCGCAGCCGTCATCACCAGACCCAGGGTGTGACCATGAAACGTTTCCTTGACGCCGGACACATTCACCACACCGAGCAGGCATCGGCTGACGGGGTCGAGAACAGGCGCCGCTGCACAGGTCCAGCGTTTGACGTCCAGGCAGAAGTGTTCACTGGCGTAGATCTGGACCGGTGCGCATGTCGCGATCGCGGTGCCGATGGCATTGGTGCCGATGACCTCTTCGTTCCAATGACCACCCACCGCCAGGTTGATCTCTTCACCTGCGCTGCGCACCCGGGTCTCGCCAGCGAGCTGCAGGATGGTTCCCTTCGGGTCGCTGAGCATGAAGAGGGTGCCACATTCCCGCAGGATCTCACGCAAACCGTCCAGCACGGGTCGAGCCACATCACACAGGTCGCGGTTTTGTTCGGTGAGCTGGCGAACGTTCTCGGTGGCCAGTCCCGGAGCGCAGTGGCTGGCCGGATTCACCGCCTCCGTTCGACTGCGTTGCCAGGAGTCGAACACGACGTTGCGCAGGCCCTTCACCGGCACGGTCCGGTCCTCCATGAAGCGCTCCCATGCGGCCGCCACCAGTCGCTCGTCGTCGATCCGGGGGATGAGGGAACCAGGCTGGGAAAAGGGCATGACGCGGACTGAAAGGGAAGCGTTCAGTTCAAAACAGGCAGTGTCTTGTGAACGTAGTCACTCGGAACTTCGAAGTCAACAGGTCAACTACTGAGCCCCGGAACCGGAGCGCCAACGAAGGTCGTTCTGCAGCGTCCGGATTCCGGACACATCGAACGCGGTGTCAGGAATCCGGACGGTGAAATACACCGACCACAGACGGCACGCAAACCAAGAAGAAGAGCCTACGCAATTGAATTGAAAGGCGTTTTTTTGAAACGGTGAGCTGTGCCCGGCCCTGGCACGCGCGTTGCAATGAAGTCGCCGTGGGATGACCCACTCAAAACCTACCCAGGAGACAACATGCAAATGCAATCCACCGTACAGGTGATGGGCATCGATGCCGGTGGCACGATGACCGACACCTTCTTCGTTCGAGAGGACGGCCGCTTTGTCGTCGGCAAGGCGCAGAGCAATCCCGGCGACGAATCGCTCGCCATCTACAACTCTTCGGTCGATGCGCTGGCGCACTGGAACCGGACCGTGGACGACGTCTATCCGGAACTGGCGACCTGCGTCTATTCCGGCACGGCCATGCTCAACCGCATCCTGATGCGCAAGGGCCTCGATGTTGGCCTGATCTGCAATCGCGGCTTCGAGCAGATCCATTCGATGGGCCGCGCCCTGCAGAGTTACCTCGGCTACGCCCTGGAAGATCGCATCCACCTCAACACCCACCGTTACGACGAGCCGCTGGTCCCGGTCTCGCGCACCCGCGGCGTCGCCGAGCGGACCGACGTGCAGGGCAAGATCGTCATTCCGCTGCGCGAAGACGAAGTGCGCCAGGCGACGCGCGAACTGGTCGAGGCCGGTTCCCAGGCCATCGTCATCTGCCTGCTGCAGTCGCACAAGAACGAAACCAGCGAGCAGCGTGCCCGCGACATCGTCCGCGAGGAACTGAAGAAGCTGAACTCCGACATCCCGGTCTTCGCCTCGGTGGATTACTACCCGTCGCGCAAGGAAAGCCACCGGATGAACACCACCATTCTCGAAGCCTACGGCGCCGAACCGTCGCGCCAGACGCTGAAGAAGGTCAGCGACCGCTTCAAGAAACATGGTGCCAAGTTCGACCTGCGCGTCATGGCCACGCACGGCGGAACGATCAGCTGGAAGGCCAAGGAACTGGCCCGCACCATCGTCTCCGGCCCGATCGGCGGCGTCATCGGCTCCAAGCTGCTCGGCGAATACCTCGGCGACGAAAACATCGCCTGTTCCGACATCGGCGGCACCAGCTTCGACGTCGCGCTGATCACCAAGGGCAACTTCGCCATCAAGTCCGACCCGGACATGGCCCGCCTGGTCCTCTCGCTGCCGCTGGTGGCGATGGATTCGGTCGGTGCCGGCGCCGGCAGCTTTGTCCGCCTCGACCCCTACAGCAAGTCGATCAAGCTCGGCCCGGACAGCGCCGGCTACCGCGTCGGCACCTGCTGGCCGGAAAGCGGCCTGGACACGGTGTCGGTGTCCGACTGCCACGTCGTGCTCGGCTACCTGAACCCCGAGAACTTCCTCGGCGGCGCCATCAAGCTCGACGTGCAACGTGCCCGCGACCACATCAAGGCACAGATCGCCGGTCCGCTCGGCCTGTCGGTCGAAGATGCGGCGGCCGGCGTCATCGAACTGCTCGACCTGACGCTGTCCGAATACCTGCGCGCCAACATCAGCGCCAAGGGCTACAACCCGGCCGAATTCACCTGCTTCTCGTATGGCGGCGCCGGCCCGGTCCACACCTACGGCTACACCGAAGGCGTCGGTTTCAAGGACGTTGTCGTGCCAGCCTGGGCGGCCGGCTTCTCGGCTTTCGGCTGTGCCTGTGCCGACTTCGAGTACCGCTACGACAAGTCGGTCGATCTGGGCGTCGCCCAGTTTGCCAGCGACGAGCAGAAAGCGGCGGCCTGCGCCACGCTGCAGGAAGCCTGGGAAGAACTGGCGACGAAGGTCATCGACGAGTTCGTCATCAATGGCTACAAGCCGGAAGACGTGCTGCTGATCCCCGGCTACAAGATGCAGTACATGGGGCAACTCAACGACCTCGAAATCGTCTCGCCGGTGACCAGCGCGGCCACTGCCGCTGACTGGCAGCAGATCATCGACAGCTTCGAGAGCACCTATGGACGCGTCTACGCCAATTCGGCGCGCTCGCCGGAACTGGGCTTCTCGGTCACCGGCGCCATCCTGCGCGGCATGGTCGTGACGCAGAAGCCGGTGTTGCCGGAAGACCCGGATTGCGGACCGACACCGCCCAAGGACGCCTATCTCGGCACCCGGCCGTTCTACCGCCACAAGAAATGGGTCGAGGCGGCGCTGTGGAAGATGGAATCGCTGAAGGCCGGCAACCACATCGTTGGCCCCGCCATCATCGAATCCGACGCGACGACCTTCGTTGTACCCGACGGCTTCGAAACCACGATCGACAAGCACCGCCTGTTCCATCTGAAAGAAGTCAAGTAAGGAGACCCACCATGAACATGATGAACACCCAAGAAATCGGCATCAGCAACCTGTTGGCCAGCGGCATGACGCTCAAGCAGCACCGCGATGCGATCCTCGAGCGCACCCAGACGACCGGCTATTACAACGGCCTGGAAAAGCTCGAATTCCGCGACAGCGACCCGATCGGCTATGAGAAGCTGTTCTCCAAGCTGCGCGGCGGTCTGGTCCATGCCCGGGAAACGGCGAAAAAGATTGCCGCCAGCCCCATCGTCGAGCAGGAAGGCGAACTCTGCTTCACGCTCTACAACGCCGCTGGCGACTGCATCCTGACCTCGACCGGGATCATCATCCACGTCGGCACCATGGGCGCGGCGATCAAGTACATGATCGAGAACAACTGGGAGGCGAATCCCTGCATCAACCCGGGCGACATGTTCACGACCAATGACTGCGCCATCGGCAACGTCCACCCCTGCGACATTGCCACCATCGTGCCGATCTTCTGGGCCGGCAAGCTGATCGGCTGGGTCGGCGGCGTCACCCACGTCATCGACACCGGTGCCGTGACGCCGGGCTCGATGTCCACCGGCCAGACCCAGCGTTTCGGCGACGGCTACATGATCACCTGCCGCAAGACCGGTATCAACGACGAGCCGCTGCGCGACTGGCTGCACGAGTCGCAGCGCTCGGTGCGCACGCCGAAATACTGGATCCTCGACGAAAAGACCCGCATCGCCGGTTGCCACATGATCCGCGAGCTGGTCGAAGAAGTGATCCGCGCCGATGGCCTGGAGGCTTACGAGAAGTTCTCGGGCGAAGTCATCGAAGAAGGCCGCCGCGGCCTGATGAGCCGGATCAAGGCGATGACCCTGCCCGGCAAGTACCGCAAGGTGTCTTTCGTCGATGTGCCGTTCAAGCACGATGACATCCAGGTGTCCAACGCCTTCGCCAAGCTCGACTCGATCATGCACTCGCCGGTCGAGATGACCATCAAGCCGGATGGCAAGTGGCGTCTCGACTTCGAAGGCGCCAGCCGCTGGGGCTGGCACACCTTCAATGCCCACCAGGTGGCTTTCACCTCGGGCATCTGGGTGATGATGTCGCAGACGCTGGTGCCGACCCAGCGCATCAACGACGGCGCCTACTTCGCCACCGAGTTCCACCTGCCCAAGGGAACCTGGTGCAACCCGGACGACCGGCGCACCGGTCACGCCTATGCCTGGCACTTCCTGGTCTCGGGCTGGGCGGCGCTGTGGCGCGGCCTGAGCCAGTCCTACTTCAGCCGCGGCTATCTGGAAGAGGTCAATGCCGGCAACGCC
>JAHIQV010000477.1 GCA_018903185.1 Gammaproteobacteria bacterium
GTCGGCGACGCGCCCACCCCGGAACGCGGCGAAACCGGTTTGCCGGGCCGCATCGCGCTGCCCCCTCGAGGGGGTCGCGCGCAGCGCGGCGGGGGTGACCCACTTCAGTACCGGTGGCCCGTGAGGAACAGCGTGGCCCGCATGACGCCAAAGGCCAGCCTGTCCAGCAGGCGCTGGTGCCAGGGGCGCTGCCCGAGCACCTGTACATCGAGTTGCTGGCCCTCCCGCTCGACGACGTCGGCCAGCCAGCGGTGCAGCAGGGCGGAGAAGCGACGGTCCGTGGTCATGACATTGGCCTCACGCGCGAGCAGCAAGGACAGGGGGTCGAGGTTGGTCGACCCCACGGTGGCCCAGCGCTGGTCGATCACCGCCACCTTGGCATGCAGGGCGCTGGTCGCGTACTCGTGGATCTCGATGCCGCCGCCGAGCAGCGTCTGGTAGACAGGGCGGGCGGCGCGGTACTGCATGAAATGTTCGTATTTGCCGTGCAGCAACAGGCGCACCCGCACCCCGCGCTGCGCCGCCATCAGGAGCGCACGCCGCAGCTTGCGGCCTGGAACGAAATAGGCGTTGGCGATCATGATGTCCTGCCGGGACTCGCCGATGGCCTTGAGGTACGCACGCTCGATATCGTGCCGGTGACTGATGTTGTCGCGCAGCAGCAGCGCGGCACGTGCGTTGTCCACCCCGAACGGGCCATCGGACAGGGATGCCGGTTCGCTGTTTTCTGCGTCGGCCTTGCTGCGGTCCGACCCATGGCCCCGACCGGCGTCCGTTTCCAGCCGAGCGAGCAGGCGCGAAAAGTCTCCCACCGGCATGGTTTCGCGCAAGGCCTCCCAGGCGGCCCTGAATTCACGCTGTCGTGCCTTGCGCGCAGCCTGCAGCCGCCACCAGAGCTGCTCCATGGTTTCCACCATGTCGGCCACCACCGGGCCGGCCACCCGCAGCGAAAAGTCCAGTCGCGGCGCCATCAGCCGCCCCAAAGCCACGTCATCCTGATCGTCGATGATGTTGATGCCGCCGCAAAAGCCCACCTTGCCGTCCACCACGCAAAGCTTTCGGTGCAGGCGTCGCCAGCGACTCGGGATCAGCAAACCCAGGCGCCCCAGCGGCGCGTAGACACACCAGCGAACACCCGCCTGCGCAAAGCGCCTTTTCCACTCGTCGGGGATCCTTGGCGTGCCCACCCCATCGACCACCAGTCGCACCAGCACACCCCGCTGTGCCGCACGCTCCAGCGCCTGCGCCACACCCAGCGCAGAGCCAGCGAACTCGAAGATATAGGTTTCCAGATGCACCGCCCGGCGCGCGGCGTCCATGGCCTCCACAAGGGCCGGGAACAGCTCGGCGCCACCCGACAGCAACAGCAACTGGTTCCCGCTGTGCACAACCGCCTTGCCCTGCCTTGCCGGGCGCCCCTGGGACTCGGGACGGTCGTCGTTCACAACTCGAACTCGGCAATCAGCGGCAAGTGGTCGGACATGCGTGCCCAGGCCCGCCCATGCGGCACATGGGCCGAGACCGGCAGCAGGCCGCGCACGTACACACGGTCCATGTGCAGCAGCGGCAGGCGGGACGGGTAGGTGGGCAGGCGGATGCCGTCAAAGGTGCGCAGGTTCAGATCGGCCATGGGCCGGTGCAACTGGGATCCCCAGTCGTTGAAGTCCCCCGCCACGATCAGCGGCGCGCTGGCGGGCACCTCGCGCGCCACATACTGGCCCAGGCGCTGGACCTGGCGTTCCCGGCTGGCATGGATCAGCCCGAAATGCACCACCACCACATGCACGTCCTTGCCATCCACCAGCAACTGCACATGCAACAGGCCACGTTGTTCGAAACGGTGGTCGGACACATCGGAGTGCCAGCTTTCCAACACCGGCCAGCGCGACAGCAGCGCATTGCCATGCTCCCCGTGACGGGTGATCGCATTGGTCCGGTAGACCGACTCGTAGCCCTCGGGCGACAGATAACCCGCCTGGTCCAGCTCGGGCCAGCGGGTGAAATGTTTTTCGAGCTTGCGGTTGTGGCGCCGCACCTCCTGCAGGCAGACGATGTCGGCATCGAACTGTTCGACCGCGTGCGCCAGGTTGTGGATTTCCAGCCGGCGCGCCGGCCCGAGGCCCTGCACGCCTTTGTGGATGTTGTAGGTGGCTACCCGCAGAATGCTCATGCGCACAATGATCGCACGAGCCCGGAACCCCGCCGCGTCCGGACCGTCCGGCGACACACCAAGCGGGGTTCAGAACCCGCTTTCCCGTATGAGCACAGAAGTCAGCCGGCGCAGCGTGCCGCTGACCAGCGACTCGGCCCGGCCGTCGATGCGCACGCGCACCACCGCCATCTGATCGGCGGACAAGGGCTCGTCCAGCACCACACGCACCCGGAACAGCGCGTCGCGCACCACCTGCGAACGCTCCTGGCCGGCGCGCGCGGGTTCGTTCACCGTGGCGATCGGTCCGCCGTGGTTCGCATCGAGCAGGCTGCTGGGCAGGACCGTGGTGCGGGACACATCGATGGATTCGATGCGACCGTCCATCCACGACAGGCTGCCCGCGAGCCAGCGCGCCCGCACGCTCTGCCCGACTTCCACGCGCGCCAGGTCTTCCTCCGGGATGTAGGCATCGATCACCCAGCGGCTGTTGTCCACCAGCATGGCCAGGGGTTCGCGCGATTTGACCCAGACACCGGGCGCCAGGCCATGGTCCAGATCGCGCAGCTCCCCGTCGAAAGGCGCCCGCAGCGTCAGGCGCTCGCGTTCGTCGATGCTGAGTTGTTCTTCAGCCTCGAAAAACGCCTTCTGCGAGGTGAGCTGCTGGCGCTGCGCTTCGCCGTCAGGCAGGCCCATCAGGCCGGCGATCTGGCTTTCGCGGGCCAGCGCCAGCTGGCGCGACTTGCCCTGGGCGATGCCCAGCATGGTCGAATCGAGCACAAACAGCACATCGCCGGCCTTGAACTGGCGTTGCGTGGGCACCGAGACCATCTGCGCCGCGAAAGGGGAATGGATCGGTTGCTGCTCGGCCGCGTGGAGCCAGCCATACCCGGTGACGCGGCTGCTGAAGGGAAAGAACAGGATCACCAGCAGCACCAGCAGGGCTGCAACCAGGCCCTTGCGCCGTGCAGAACCGATCTCACCCGAGCGCTTGCGCCAGACCGCCAGTTCCTTGAGCACCGGCTTGGCGATGAACCAGTACAGCTCCAGCACCATGAGGGCCATGCCCAGCAGCTTGAAGAAGAAGACATACACCAGCAGCGCAATGCCCAGGAACACCACCAGGCGGTACAGCCAGGTGAACAGGGCAAAAGCGACCAGGGCCCTTCGCTTGGCCGGCGAGAAGTTTTCCGGCCAGACGTCTTTCAGGCCCAGCAGGCTGCGGCGCAGCCAGACCCGGGCCAGGGCACCCGAGCGCTCGTGCAGGTTCGGCAGGTCCAGCAGGTCGCTGAAGATGAAATACCCGTCGAAGCGCATGAACGGGCTGGCGTTGATGGCGAGCGTCATGATCCAGCTGGTGGTCGCCAGAAAGAACATGCCGTTGCGGAACGACCCATCGGGCGCCAGGCTCCAGAGCAGCGTGGCCACACTGGCCAGGGCCAGCTCGACGGCGATGCCCGCGCTGGCGATGGCCAGGCGCTGGCGAGGATCCTTGAGCCGCCAGCTCTCCCCGGTGTCGGTGTAGAGCA
>JAHIQV010000478.1 GCA_018903185.1 Gammaproteobacteria bacterium
ACAGCGCTCTTCAAAGTGAACCAGGTGCGGCGAGGTGTAGACCCCGGTGCGGTAACCCGCCTGGCCGTAGATGGCTTCGAGCATGGCGCAGGTCGAGCCCTTGCCGTTGGTGCCCGCCACCGTGATCACCGGCATGTCCATGACCAGCCCCATGCGCTGGGCTACCTGCTGAACCCGCCCCAGTCCCATGTCGATGGCAACCGGGTGCAGGCGCTCGCAGTGTTCCAGCCATTCGGCCAGCGTGGAAGGGTGTTCAGGCAAGGCGATGTTCAACATGGCAGCTATTGTCCCATTGGTCTTCTGGCCCACCTGGCCGGCGGGCCATTTCTCCGACAATGGCACCATGACCATCCTCTACGGCATCCCCAATTGCGACACCGTCAAGAAGGCCCGCGCCTGGCTGACGGAACACGGCGTCGAACACACGTTCCACGATTTCAAGAAACAGGGCGTTCCCGAGGCCGATCTCGACCGCTGGCTGGCCGCCGCGGGCTGGGAAAAGCTCGTCAACCGCAAGGGCACGACCTGGCGCGGGCTGGACGAACCCACGCGCAACGCCGTGGTGGACAACGCCAGTGCCCACGAATTGTTGGTGGTGCACGCCAGCGTGATCAAACGCCCGGTGGTGGTCTGGGCCGACGGCCAGATCACCGTGGGCTTTGACGCCACGGACTGGGCACAACGAGCCAGAGCAACCCCGCCCGCCTAAAATCGCGGTTTCGCCTCCACTTTTCACACCCTCCTTCCCATGAGCACCACCCAGATCAGCGGCGTGTCCGTCACCACCCAGGCCAGCGTCTATTTCGACGGCAAATGCGTCAGCCACGGCATCACCTACCCGGACGGCACCAAGAAATCGGTCGGCGTGGTGCTGCCAGCCAACCTCACCTTCAACACCGGCGCGCCCGAGATCATGGAATGCGTTGCCGGCGGCTGCGAATACAAGCTGGCCGGCACCGACGCCTGGCTCAAGTCCGGCCCGGGCGACAAGTTCAGCATCCCCGGCAACAGCAGCTTCGACATCCGGGTGACCGAGCCCTACCACTACATCTGCCATTTCGGCTGAGCACACACATGGCCACCATTCTTCAGAACCTGCCCACGCAACAGAAAGTCGGCATCGCCTTCTCCGGCGGCCTCGACACCTCCGCCGCGCTGCTGTGGATGAAACAGAAGGGCGCAATCCCCTACGCCTACACCGCCAACCTGGGCCAGCCCGACGAGCCGGACTACGACGAGATCCCGCGCAAGGCCATGCAGTACGGCGCCGAAAAAGCGCGCCTGATCGACTGCCGCACCCAGCTGGCGCACGAAGGCATTGCCGCGCTGCAGTGCGGCGCCTTCCACATCAGCACCGCGGGCGTGACCTACTTCAACACCACGCCGCTGGGCCGTGCCGTCACCGGCACCATGCTGGTGGCCGCGATGAAGGAAGACGACGTCCACATCTGGGGCGACGGCAGCACCTACAAGGGCAACGACATCGAGCGTTTCTACCGCTACGGCCTGCTCACCAACCCCAGCCTGAAGATCTACAAGCCCTGGCTGGACCAGCTGTTCATTGACGAGCTGGGCGGCCGCGCCGAGATGTCCGCCTTCATGACGGCCAACGGCTTCGGCTACAAGATGAGCGCCGAAAAGGCCTACTCCACCGACAGCAACATGCTGGGCGCCACGCACGAGGCGAAAGACCTGGAGCACCTCAACAGCGGCATCGCCATCGTCAACCCCATCATGGGCGTGGCGTTCTGGAAAGACGAGGTCGAGGTCAAACGCGAAACCGTGACGGTGCGCTTCGAAGAAGGCCAGCCGGTCGCCCTGAACGGCCAGACCTTCGACTCACCGGTGGACCTGATCCTGGAAGCCAACCGCATCGGCGGCCGCCACGGTCTGGGCATGAGCGACCAGATCGAGAACCGCATCATCGAAGCCAAGAGCCGCGGCATTTACGAAGCCCCGGGCCTGGCGCTGCTGCACATCGCCTACGAACGCCTGGTGACCGGCATCCACAACGAAGACACGATCGAGCAGTACCGCATCAACGGCCTGAAGCTTGGCCGCCTGCTCTACCAGGGCCGCTGGTTCGACCCGCAGTCCATCATGCTGCGCGAAACCGCCCAGCGCTGGGTGGCGCGCGCGATCACCGGCGAGGTGACCATCGAACTGCGCCGCGGCAACGACTACTCGATCATGAACACCGAGAGCCCGAACCTGACGTACGCGCCCGAGCGCCTGTCGATGGAAAAGGTGGAAGACGCGCCGTTCACGCCGCTGGACCGCATCGGCCAGCTGACCATGCGCAACCTCGACATCGTCGACACGCGCGCCAAACTCGGCATCTACGCCAAGAGCGGCCTGCTGTCGCTGGGCGAAGGCGCGCAGATGCTGCGACTGGAAGGCGACAAGAACGGGGATTGAGTCCTGCCACCTGCGCCGTGTTGAAAGCCGCTCCAGGGAGCGGCTTTCCCGCTTCTGGGCGCGGCCACCGGCTGTCAGTGACTTTCGGCACCGGCCCCGGATGGTTCGACGGCGTCAAAACGTTGATCGACCAGGTGCGGGTCGTCAAAATGCCGCCGCCCGACAAAGGCCGTGGCGTGGTGCCCCCACTGGCGCTGCGCGCCCGCATCGCGCACGCCCATGGGCCAGAACAGGTAACGCTCGCCCCGCTGCGTGCCCGCGATGATGCCGTCGGGACCGTAGAGGCTGCGATGACCACCGCCCGGCAGGGGCAGTGAGCGCAGCAGCCCCTCGGGCAAGCTCCGGTAGCGCTCGCCTTGCGGTTCGCGTGTAGCGGCCAGTCCGGTGAGGTAGTGGGTCCGGGGTGCCAGGTGCAACAGCATGCGCTCGCCCGTCGCCAGTTCGGGCGGATTGGCCGGCGTGAACAGCCATTCGATGCCGGGCTCGGGCGCAGGCTTCGCACGCAGGGAACGGGTGGGAAAAAACAGGTGGTAACAGCCGCAGGCGTGGATCGAGTCGTAGAGCAGCGGTCGGCCCTGATCGTCCAGCGTGACGCGCCAGACCAGTCCGTCCAAGGTCCCCGCGAGCAGGTCGACACTGCCGGCCGGAGGTCGCTCCGGAAACCAGGCGAGATACACCAGTTGCACCAGCGTCTTCTGCCCCTGGCGCACGAACGCGATGCGGCGGTACACCGTCGGCTGCGTGGTGTCCACGTCGGGCGTTCCGTCGCCGGCCAGTTTCAGCGCACCGATGCGGTCAAAGCCGCCCTCGACCGGCAGGGCAAACACGGGGGCATGCCGGTCCAGCAGTTGCTGCCGAAGGGCTTCGTCCAGTTGCGGAATACCCAGCCCATCGCGCGGGACGCGTGTGAATGCTTCGATGCGGTATCCATCGCCAGGTTCGAGAGGCACGTAACGCGTGATGGGTACACCCTCCGAGGGCCCGGCCACATTGAAAGCCGCCACGGTGTCGGCCTGCCAGCGCCGCACACCGGCAGCAAAAGGCAGGCGGGTCAGCGCGTACATCCCCCACACCCGAGCAGCGGTGGAATACGCATCGGGCACGACCGCCCTGTCCAGCAGCATGGCCCGCCGATCGGGAGCAGCGCGATCCAGGTCGCTCAGCACCTGGGCGCAGTGCTGCGTCCGGGCCATGGCCCTTTCCCGGTTGTCGGACTCCGGTTCGTTGCCCGGCAACACGTCCACAACCGCCTCGGGCAGGTTGGCGATCTCGATCGCATGGGCCTCTGCGCCCAGGACTTGCAGCAGGTCCAGCCAGTCGCCGAAATCCGCCCGGTCTTGTGCAGCCTGGTCGCGAAACGACGCCGCAAAGCGGGAAACGCGCAGCTGGGGAAACCCCGCGATGCGCTGATCCTGGGCGTCGCCCACGCCGTGCTGCGCGATCTGCTGGTCCAGCAGGGAAAACCAGCGCCGGCAGCGGGTCTCCTCCGTGTCCGACGGGTCGGTGGTGCTGTCCACCGTCAGGCTGGAACAGGCCGACAGGATCAACAGCAGCAACGCCATCACGAGGCCGTGGCCAGCGTGCAGCACCTGGGTATTGGTTGCTGCGGCCCGCACGTCCAACTACTCCCGCGCGGCCTTGGCGCGCCGTTCGATCTCGGCCACCAGGCTTTCAAACCGGAGGCGGACGTTCTCTTTCAGCAGCGGCTGCGCCAGAAATCCCGGCACCGGCGATGCCAGCTCCAGTTTGCCTTTCCAGGTGAGGTCGTAGCGGTCCCGGACGCCCGGCACGCTCGTGAGCAGGTACTCCCCTTCGAGGTGCCTGAAATCGCCCCGAACCAGCTTCACGCCGATGCGTCCCGGCGGGTCCTCCTCGACCTCCAGCACGACATTGAGCGTCATGGTGAAAAACAGGATGTCTGCGCTGCCGCTCTGCTCGACCACCACGCGCCCGGGCATGCGCTGCAGGACCACGCTGCGGTCCATGCCCGTGATCCACTTCGCCGTGTTGTCGTAGTCGGTCAGGGTGGCCCAGATGACGCTTTGGGGAGCCAGCACGGTGGCGTGCATGCCGATCGCCACCATGCGGCCTTGACGGGTGGCCGTGATGTCGATGGGCTCGGCGCCCGCCAAGGCTTCTGGGTGTGCAATGGGTGCCATACAAAGCGCCAGGAAAAACCGCCTGGCCATGCGCAAAGTGTTTGGATCCCTCATGTCTCCGCATGCTACAGCGGTGTCGCCGCTGCCGTGCAGGCGCGGGTTCAAGCCCCCGCACCCGGCGCTCGACCCACCCTGAAACCGCTCAGACCACCACCGGCTCGGGCTCCAGCCGGATGCCGAAACGCTCGTAGACACTGGTCTGGATCGCCTTGGCCAGCGTCATGACTTCACCACCGGTGCAGGGGTGGCTGGGCCCTCCGCGGTTGACCAGCACCAGCGCCTGTTTTTCGTACACGGCGGCGTTGCCCACGCTCTTGCCCTTCCAGCCGCAGGCATCGATCAGCCAGCCCGCCGCCAGCTTGATGCTGCCGTCTGGCATCGGGTAGTGCACCACCTTCGGGTCGCGCGCGATGATGTCGGCGCACTGCTCGGGCGTGACGGTGGGGTTCTTGAAGAAGCTGCCGGCGTTGCCGATCACCGCCGGGTCGGGCAGTTTGGCGCGCCGGATCGCCACCACCCAGTCAAAGATCTGCTGGGCGTCGGGCGCGTGGATGCCGGTCTCGGCCATCTTGCGTTCCAGGTCCAGGTAGCCCAGCACCGGCTTCCAGGGTTTGGGCAGCAGGAAGCGCACGCGGGTGATCAGCGCCCGACCCGCCAGGCCGAAGCTGCGCGCATCCGTTGGTGCGTGCTTGAACACCGAATCGCGGTAGCCAAAACCGGATTGCGCCGCATCGAGCGTGAACGCGCGACCGGTCTGCAGGTCAATGGCGTCGAGGGAATGAAACCGGTCCTGCAGTTCCACGCCGTAGGCACCGATGTTCTGTACCGGCGAAGCCCCCACCGAGCCGGGTATCAGCGCCAGGTTTTCCAGCCCGGGCCAGCCCTGCTCCAGCGTCCAGGCCACGAACGGGTGCCAGCTTTCGCCCGCACCGGCCTCCACGACCCAGCCCTTGGCGGTTTCTTCCACCAGCCGGCGACCCAGGATGTCGACCTTGAGCACCAGTGCCTTGATGTCGCCCGTGATCACGAGGTTGCTGCCCCCGCCGAGCACGAACACCGGGGCGACCCAGTCGGGTCCGGACATCAAACCGGCGAGGTCCGCCTCGGAGCGCAGGCGCGCGAAACGCTGGGCCCGCGCCGCGATGCCAAAACTGTTGAAGGGCTGGAGCGCCACATTGTTCTCGACTAACATCCGAAGATTGTCTCACCCACGCTTTCTGGAACCACGCACCATGCCTTCTTTTGACACCGTTCTCGAAGCCGATCTTGTGGAAGTGAAAAACGCGGTCGAACAGGTCGCACGCGAAATCGGCACCCGCTTTGACTTCAAGGGCACCAGCGCCGGCATTGAACTCAAGGACAAGGAAAAGGAAATCACCCTGTTCGGTGATGCCGACTTCCAGCTCACCCAGGTCAACGACGTGCTGGTGGCCAAACTGGCCAAGCGCGGCGTGGACGTGCGCTTCCTCGACGCCGGCAAGGTCGAAAAGATCGGAGGCGACAAGGTCAAGCAGGTGGTGAAAGTCAAAAACGGCATCAGCACCGAAGACGGCAAAAAAATCCAGCAAACCCTCAAGGGCAGCAAAATCAAGGTGCAGGGTGCCATCCAGGGCGACGCGGTGCGCGTGACCGGCGCCAAACGCGACGACCTGCAGGCCGCCATGGCGCTGATCAAGAGCGAGCTGAAAGACCTGCCTTTGTCGTTCAACAATTTCAGAGATTGAGCTCACCCCCGCGCCGCGCCTGAGGGCGCGTCACCCCCTCAAGGGGGCGGCGCCTTTGGGCCGGCAAAGCCGGACCCTCGGCGCCCTCGGTCAAGGCACTTCATGCGCACATCGTTTCTTTGCCCCGCACTGCTTCTGGCCCTCGTTGCCAACGCCTCGCTGGCGCAGTCGGTCGCGCTCTCGGGCATGAGCGGCAGCAAGGCGCTGGTGGTGATCGACGGGGGCGCGCCCCGGTTCCTGAGCGCGGGGCAGACGCACCAGGGCGTGCGCCTGATCAGCGCCCAGGACGACACCGCTGTGATCGAGATCGAGGGCAAGCGCCAGACATTGCGGGTGGGTGATGCGCCGGTGAGCGTGGGTCGCATGGCCGCCAGCAGCGGCGGTGGCCAGCGCATCGTGCTGACGGCCGATGCTCGTGGGCACTTCATGCCGCAGGGCCAGATCAATGGCAAGACGGTGCAGTTCATGGTGGACACCGGGGCCACCGGCATCGGCATCGGCGAAGCCGAAGCCCGGCGCATCAACCTGAAGTTCGAACAAGGACAGAAGGTCCAAATGAACACCGCCAATGGCGCGGCCAACGGCTACCTCATCAAGCTGGATTCGGTGCGCCTGGGTGATGTTGTGGTGTACGACGTGGCGGCCATCGTGTCGCCGCAACCCATGCCCTTTGTGCTGCTCGGCAACACCTTCCTCACCCGCTTCCAGATGCAGCGCACGAACGACCAGCTCACCCTGGAAAAACGTTTCTGACCGTTCAGGCCTGCGCAGCCGTCACGACGATCTCGATCTTCCAGTCCGGGTTGGCCAGCGCGGCCTGCACCGTGGCGCGCGGCGGCGCGGTGCCCGGCACCACCCAGGCGTCCCAGACCTCGTTCATGATGCCGATTTCGCGGATGTCGGTCAGGTAGATCTGCGTGCGCAGAATGCGCGACTTGTCGCTGCCGGCTTCCAGCAGGCGCTGCTGGACCTGGTCGAGCACGTCCTGCGTCTGACC
>JAHIQV010000479.1 GCA_018903185.1 Gammaproteobacteria bacterium
AGGGTTGAAGCTGCGCGAGGCGCGGATGTCCGCCTCGGCCCACACGGGCGCGGGTGACACCGGTGTGCGGATGTGCGCGGCGAGCGCGGCGATGTCGGCAGCGCTCAGTTTCTCGGCAAAACCCGGCATCTGCGTGGCGGTGCGACCGTGCGTGATGACCGTCAGCGCCTCGGCCGGGCGCAGGCGCGCCAGGCTTTCCGGCAGCAGCGCCGGGCCCATGGCACCGGTGCGCTGCTCGCCGTGGCAGGCGGCGCAGTGCTGGGTGTAGAGCGCGGCGGCATTCGGCGTGGTGGTCTGTGCGCCGGCCATGTCCACCCCCATCCAGCACAGGCCCAGCACCAGCGCGGCGCGGGCGACATTGGCCAGCGCTGCGGTGGCACGTTGCTTGATCGGATCAGACATGGCTGGCCTCCTGACGCAGGATGTGGACCTTGCGGAACGGTGTGAGCGCGAGCCGGTCGGCATCGCTCCCGGCCACGGCGCCGATCTCTTCGTCGGTGAGGTAACAGCCCGGGTCTTCGGCCCAGGGATTGCCGGTGAGCTGCTGGGCGCGCGTTCGGGTGTTGCCGCCGCAGAGGGCGAAGTGCTGGCAACTGGCGCAGCGGCCTTCGACCGGCCGCGGAAACGCTTTCAGGCCCGCCATCAGCGGTTCGCTGGTGTCGCTCCAGATCTGTGAGAACGGGCGCTGGCGCACATCGCCGATCGTGTGGTGCCACCACATGGTGTCGGGGTGCACATGGCCGAGGTTGTCGATGTTGGCCACGTTGACGCCGCTGCTGTTGCCGCCCCAGGCCACCAGGCGTTCATGCAGCGCGTCGGCCCAGCGCGGAAAGCGGGCCTGCACCCACTGCAGCAGGTAGGGACCGTCGGCGTCGTTGTTGCCGGTCACGTACTCCTCGTCCAGCCCGCGGCGGGCGGCGTCCCAGGCGCGTTCGTACAGCAGGTCGAGCGCCTCGCGCGTGGCCAGGTGCTGCGCGTCCTGGCCGCGGTGGATGTTGCCGCGGCCGGCGTAGTTGAGGTGTGAGAAATAGAACTTGTCCACCCGCTCGGTGCGCATCAGGTCCAGCAGCGGCGCGAAGTCGTGCGCGTTGAGCGCGGTCATGGTGTAGCGCAGACCCACCTTGACGCCACGGGCGTGCAGCAGGCGCACCGCCGCGAGGCTGCGGTCAAATGCGCCGTCGAGCCGGCGGAACCTGTCGTGCGTCTCGCGCAGGCCGTCCAGGCTGATGCCGACGTAGTCGAAGCCGGTGGCGGCTATTCGGTCGGCCATGGGTGCGTCGATCAGCGTGCCGTTGGTGGACAGGCCGGTGTAGAAGCCCATCGCGCGCGAGCGTTCCGCGATGTCGAAGATGTCGGGCCGCATCAGCGGCTCGCCACCGGAGAGGATGAGCACCGGCACGCGGTAGGTCTTGAGGTCGTCCATGACGGTGAACACCTCGTCGCGCGAGAGCTCACCCGCGTACTCGTGATCGGCGGACAGTGCGTAGCAATGTTTGCAGGTCAGATTGCAGCGACGGATCAGGTTCCAGATCACCACCGGACCGGGCCGTTGACCCGCCGCCACGCGGGCGTCCTTGCCGGGCTGCTGGCGCACGCGGGGCGCGGGCGCCGGATACTGGCCGGTGCGCTCGGCTTCGGCGATCTCGCGCATGTACTGGCTGATGCGAAACATGGTGAGGCTTTCGTTTCAGGAGTCGGTCAACCGCAGGCCTGTCTTTTTCAGGATCGCGGTCGAATACAGGATGTCGTGGGCGCGGCAGGCACCGCCCAGCAAGACGGCAATCTCTTGCGCCTGCTGTTCGACTTCTTCGCGCGAGCGGCCGTGCAGCATGGCAAAGAGGTTGTAAGACCAGACCGGCAAGCGCCTCGGTCGGCGGTAGCAGTGGCTGACAAAGGGCAGCAGGCCGATGCGTTCACCGAGTTGATCGACCACCTCGTCGGCCACGTCCCACACGCTCATGCCGTTGGCGGTGAAGCCCAGGCGGTAGTGGTTGGGCACGGCGCCGATGCGGCGGATCAGGCCCGCGTCCAGCATGGCCTGCAGGCGCTCGCGCACCTGCTCACCGCTGATGCCCAGCGTGGCGCCCACAGCCTCGTAGGGCCGCGGCACCAGGGGCAAACCGGCCTGGGTGGCGCGGATCAGGCGGCGGTCGAGTTCATCGAGGGCCATGGGCGCCTCCTTCGAACAGAGGCAGTTTCAGTTCCACAAAGAACTCGCGCTCTTTGGGGAAGGCATACACCGGCAAACCGGTCGCGATCTCGATCTGTGCGATCACCCGCTGAATGACATCCGCCGACTCGACCGCCAGCACGAACCACATATTGAGCGGCGTCGCGCCGGGCTGGTCCGGGTGCGCCGATTCGCGGCGGTAGTTGTGGGCCACCTCGTTCATCGCGTCCAGCTGTTGCACCACGGCGTCGAAGCGTTCTTCGGGCACGGCCAGGGCGGCCAGGACGAAGCGGCCACCGGCGCGTTCGATCTGGAACAGCGGGCCGAAACGGGTCAGGTCGCCGTGCGACAGCAGGTGCTGCAGGCGTTCGATCACCGCGTCTTCGCTGCAGCCGAGCTGCGCGGCCACGTCGGCAAACGGCCGGTCGCTCAGCGGAAAGCCGCCGTGCAAGAAGCTGACAAGGCGGGCGTCATCCGTCGAGAGCATGGGACACCTCCTGGGTGGGCAGCGGCAGCGCACGGAACCGGTGTGCGCCGGTCTGCTTGAAGCGGCGGGTGGAAAACAGCACGGTGCGCCGGTGGCCAGCCAATCCCGCGGCGGCCACCACGCGGTCGATCACGCCCTGCACCACCGTGCGGTCGGTGCCGTGCACCATGCAATACAGGTTGTAGGGCCACGGCCCGGCGCGCTCGCGCCGGTAGGCCAGGGTCACGCCGGGCTGGCGCGCCAGCGCCTCGCCGCACGCATCCACCTGTTCATCGGGCACGTCGAACACGGTCATGGCGTTGGCGGCAAAGCCCAGCTCGTGATGCCGCACCACGACGCCGAAACGTTTGAGCGTGCCGGCGTCCAGCCAGTGCTGCAGCGTGTAGAGCACATCCACCACCGACCGGCCGGTTCTTTCGGCCCAGGTGTCGAAGGGGTGCGCGGTGATGGGCAGCCCCGCTTCAACCTGTTCGGCCAGTGGCCGGTCGGCCGGCGCAATGGGATCGGCCCCGCCGCTGGACGCGCGCATGGGCCGCACGGCGGTGCTGTGGCGCAGGTCGAAACCGAGATCGATGCGGTAGGCGCGCTGCATGCGCAGGCGCAGCGCAGGCAGACCCGTGGCCTGTTCCAGCGACAACAGGGCCGCTTCCACGGCCGGCGCGTCGCGCCCGGTCATCACGAACCAGAGGTTGAAGGCGTGCTCACGTTCGTAGTTGTGGTTCACGCCGGGGTGGGCCGACACGGTGGCCGACACCGCGGCCATGCGCTCGGCGGGCACCGCCATGGCGGCGAGCAAGGCCGCGCCACCGGCCCCGGGGGCAAAGACCCCGCCGATGCGGCTGATGGCACCTTCGCGCTGCAGCCGCTCGCAGGCTGCGAGCACGTCCGCCTCGCGCAGGTCCAGCGCCTGGGCGATGTGGACGAACGGCTCGCGCACCAGCGGGAAGCCGTGTTGCCAGGTGTTGAGCAAGGCCATATCGGCTGCGCTCATCGGGAAGGAAGAGGCATCGCGCGCGCTCACTGGACTGCCCTCCGTGCTGCGCACTGCGGGGCTGAACGCCTTCGGGACGGCCGGGCGGCGCTCATGGCTCAGAACCCCACCCGCGCGGCACGCGCGGTGAAGAAGATGCCACTGGGCGCGGGCACATCGAGCCGCGCACGGGTGGCAAAGCTCTGCGTGTCGACGATGCTCACGCGGTTGTCGTCGCGGCTGCTGATCCACACCGCTTCACCGCGCGGCGTGAACTCCATGTGCAGCACGGCCTTGCCGGGCTCCAGCGTCTGCACGATCTGCTGGCTCTGCGTGTCGATGACCTGCACGCGGTGGTAATCGGGCACGGAGAAGTTCACCCACACCTGCCGGCCATCGGGCCGCGCCATCACGAACACCGGCTGGCCGGCCACGGGGATGCGGCCGACTTCGGCCCAGGTCTCGGTGTCGACCACCAGCACCTCGTGGCGGCCGATGGCGGGCAGGTAGGCGCGGCGCCCGGCCACGGCCCAGCCGCGCAGGTGCGGCATCTTGTAGACCGGCAGCGGATCCTGGCCCTTGCCGTAACCGCCGAGGATGCGCTGGACCTTGGGCTGACAAGGAAACGCCGGGCCGCCCCAAGTTTCCTTGCCCCCCTCGGGGGGCGGGCTGGGCGCAGCCCTGACCTGGGGGCAATCTTCTGCCCAGAGGTCGATCATGGCCAGACCGTCTTCGCCGAACAGGCCGGCGATGTAGTGGCGGCCGTTGGGCGTGACCAGCGCGTCGTAGGGC
>JAHIQV010000480.1 GCA_018903185.1 Gammaproteobacteria bacterium
GATCGTCATCCACTCCATCAGCCTGCCGCCCGGCGTCTACGGGGGCCCGGAAGTGGAACAACTCTTCACCAACCAGCTCGACTGGGACACCCATCCCTACTTCCAGCAGATCCGTGGCATGGAAGTCTCGGCGCATTTTTTCATCCGCCGCAATGGCGAACTCGTGCAGTTTGTCGACGCCGATGCACGCGCCTGGCACGCCGGAACGTCCTGCTGGCGTGGCCGCGGCAACTGCAACGACGACTCCATCGGGATCGAGCTGGAGGGTCAGGAAGGCGAACCCTTCACCAGTGCGCAATACGACTGCCTGACCCGCTTGTGCGCCAGCCTCGGCGGGCGTTACCCGATCGCCCACGTGGCGGGCCACGAGCACATTGCCCCCGGCCGCAAGCAGGACCCAGGCAGCGGTTTCGACTGGACACGGTTACAACAAGATCTGGGTTGGGCCGATGCGTGTTTTCCCCAAGACACGCGTCCGTCTACCCGCATGACCCCCTGAGGTCCCAAGTTTCCCAAACGCTGGCGGTTTGCACAGCGCAACATGGGCGCCGCTTTCAACGACAAAACTCCCGGCAGCCCGCATCCCTGCTGCAGAAAAAATCCGACAGCAAGGCTCATTGAGCCGTCACCAGACGTTCGCTGACGTTGCAGCGGTTCGGGAGACCCCAGGCATTTTTGTCTGACGAAAGGGGTCCATCGCGTCGGTCGCAGTTTTTTCACAAACACTACCGGTAGTGGCTTGAACACCCACCACACACCAGATATAGTGTGCTCTGCGCGTTGCGGTCGCCCGATCAACTGGCTCTTGACCCTCTTGATTTTTCTGCTCAAACCCGATCAAGCCAACGGATTTGTCGCGGAACCGGCCTCCCCACCACGCTGCCATCCGACACCGCGCGCCTTGGCCGCCGCCACAAAACAAACGAAAGAGGAACCATGCTGACTGCCCAATCCCCCACATCCGCCACCGCGTCCGCGATGCCTTCCGCTGGTGCCACCAGCGCTGCCATGCCCGACAGCGCCAGCTCGGTTTTTGCCCAGTACCAGATCATCCGCCGCAACGGCGCGGTCGTGCCTTTTGAGCCAAGCAAGATCGCGGTGGCGCTGATGAAAGCCTTCCTGGCCGTGCACGGCACCCAGGGCGCGGCCTCGGCCAGCGTGCGCGAAACGGTGGACGCCCTGACGCAGAACGTGGTGCGCGCGCTGATGCGCTCGCGCCCCGCTGGCGGCACCTTCCATATTGAGGACGTGCAGGACCAGGTCGAACTCGGCCTGATGCGCAGCGGTCACCACGAAGTGGCGCGCGCCTACGTGCTGTACCGCGAACGCCGCACGCAGGAACGAGCCCATCAGGCAGAAGCGCAGAAGCCCGCCGAAGCCCTGCTGCACGTGATGGACGGCGGCCAGCGCGTGCCGCTGGACCTGAACCGCCTGCAGCACCTGATCGAAGACGCCTGCAAAGGCCTGGGCAAAGACGTCAAGGCCGACCCGATCGTCGCCGAGACCAAGCGCAACCTGTACGACGGCGTGCCGATCGAAGAGGTCTACAAGGCCTCCATCCTGGCCGCGCGCACCCTGATCGAAAAAGACCCGGACTACACCTACGCCACCGCGCGCCTGCTGCTGCACACCATCGTCAAGGAGGTGATCGGTGAAGAAGTGCCTTCCACCGAGATGGGCGCGCGCTACGCCGACTACTTCCCGCAGTTCATCAAGAAGGGTGTGCAGAACGAGCTGCTCGATGAGAAGCTGCAGCAGTTCGACCTCGCCCGTCTGGGCGCGGCGCTCAAGCCCGAGCGCGACCTGCAGTTCGACTACCTTGGCCTGCAGACCCTGTACGACCGCTACTTCCTGCACGTGCGCAAGTCCCGCATCGAGCTGCCGCAGGCTTTCTTCATGCGCGTGGCCATGGGCCTGGCGCTCAACGAGATCGACCGCGAAGCGCGCGCCATCGAGTTCTACGAGGTCCTGTCCTCGTTCGATTTCATGTCGTCCACGCCCACGCTGTTCAACAGCGGCACCCGCCGCTCGCAACTCTCCAGCTGCTACCTGACCACCGTGCCCGACGACCTCGACGGCATCTACGAGTCGATCAAGGAAAACGCGCTGCTGTCCAAGTTCGCTGGCGGCCTGGGCAACGACTGGACGCGCGTGCGGGCCATGGGCGCCCACATCAAGGGCACCAACGGCGAATCGCAAGGCGTGGTGCCTTTCCTCAAGGTGGTCAACGACACCGCCGTGGCGGTGAACCAGGGCGGCAAGCGCAAAGGCGCGGTCTGCACCTACCTGGAAACCTGGCACCTGGACATCGAAGAATTCCTGGAACTGCGCAAGAACACCGGCGACGACCGCCGCCGCACCCACGACATGAACACGGCGAACTGGATTCCCGACCTGTTCATGAAGCGCGTGATGGAAAAAGGCGAGTGGAGCCTGTTCTCGCCCAACGACGTGCCCGACCTGCACGACCTGTTCGGCGCCGATTTCGAAAAGGCCTACGTCGCCTATGAAGAGAAGGCCGCCCGCGGCGAGATCAAGCCCTACCGCAAGCTGCCCGCCACCGACATGTGGCGCAAGATGCTGTCGATGCTGTTCGAGACCGGCCACCCCTGGATCACCTTCAAGGACGCCTGCAATGTGCGCAGCCCGCAGCAGCACGTAGGTGTGGTGCACAGCTCCAACCTCTGCACCGAGATCACACTCAACACCAGCGACACCGAAACCGCCGTCTGCAACCTCGGATCGATCAACCTGCTCAAGCACCTGAAAGATGGTGGGGTTGATCATCAGAAGCTGCAGAAGACGATCAAGACCGCGATGCGCATGCTCGACAACGTGATCGACATCAACTACTACGCCGTCAAGAAGGCGCGCGACTCCAACATGCGCCACCGCCCGGTCGGTCTCGGCATCATGGGCTTCCAGGACGCGCTGTACGAACTGCGCATCCCCTATGCCTCCAACGACGCGGTCGAGTTTGCCGACCGCTCGATGGAAGCGGTCTGCTACCACGCCTACTGGGCCTCCACCGAACTCGCCAGGGAGCGCGGCCGTTACGCCAGCTACAAGGGTTCGTTGTGGGACCAGGGCATCCTGCCGCCCGACACGCTGGACCTGCTGGCGCGCGAGCGCGGTGGTTATGTGGACGTGGACCGCAGCAGCAGCCTGGACTGGGACGCGCTGCGCCAGAAGATCGCCACCGACGGCATGCGCAACTCCAACTGCGTGGCGATCGCGCCGACCGCGACCATCTCCAACATCATCGGCGTGGACGCGTCCATCGAGCCCTGCTTCGGCAACCTCTCGGTCAAGTCCAACCTGTCGGGCGAGTTCACCGTCATCAACGGCTACCTGGTGAAAGACCTGAAGCGGCTGGGCCTGTGGGACGACGTGATGGTCATGGACCTCAAACACTTCGACGGTTCGCTGCGCTCCATCGACCGCGTGCCGCAAGAAGTGAAAGCGCTGTACGCCACCGCTTTCGAAGTGGAACCGCTGTGGCTGGTGGAAGCCGCGGCGCGGCGCCAGAAGTGGATCGACCAGGCGCAGAGCCTGAACATCTACATGGCCGGCGCCTCGGGCAAGAAGCTCGACGACACCTACAAGCTCGCGTGGTTGCGAGGTCTCAAGACCACCTACTACCTGCGCACAACCTCTGCCACGCAGGCTGAAAAATCAACGGGGCGCACCGGTCAGCTCAACGCCGTCGCGATACACGGCAACGATGCTTCGATGGTCGCACCCGTTGCGACTTCGATGTCGGCAGAGCCCGCCACCGACATCAAGTTTTGTGCGATCGACGACCCCGGTTGTGAAGCCTGCCAGTGAGCGCTGCCGGTGATGCGTGTGTGTGCTGTGGTGTTGAAGGTCGCGCATTCGATGCGACACCGCAACACAAAACATTCACCACGCGCATGAGTCCTTTGCATTTCATGCCGACACTTCGATAATCCGTTGAATTGGACACCACTATGTTGACCTGGGACGATCAAGTTACTCCCTCCTCGAAGCCCGCATCGATTCCCCTGCCACCTCACATGCCGGGTGTGCAAGCGTCACTGTCCTCTGCGGCAAATTCGGCCCCCGCTTTCGCTGCACCCAAAGCAGCCACGCCGAGCACACACCGCGTCAACGCAGCCGACAAGCGCATCATCAACGGCAAGACCGACGTCAACCAGCTGGTGCCGTTCAAGTACAAGTGGGCCTGGGAAAAATACCTCGCCACCTGCGCCAACCACTGGATGCCGCAGGAAGTGAACATGAGCCGCGACATCGCGCTCTGGAAAGATCCCAACGGGCTGACCGACGACGAACGCCGCATCGTCAAGCGCAACCTCGGCTTCTTCACCACCGCCGACTCACTCGCTGCCAACAACATCGTGCTCGGCACCTACCGCCACATCACGGCGCCCGAGTGCCGCCAGTTCCTGCTGCGCCAGGCCTTCGAGGAAGCGATCCACACGCACGCCTATCAGTACATCGTGGAGTCGCTGGGCCTGGACGAGTCCGAGATCTTCAACGCCTACAACGAAGTGCAGTCGATCCGCGACAAGGATGAGTTCCTGATCCCCTTCATCGAAGCGATCATGGACCCGGCCTTCGCCACCGGCACACCCGAGAACGACCAGACCCTGCTGAAAAGTCTGATCGTCTTCGCCTGTCTGATGGAAGGCCTGTTCTTCTACGTCGGCTTCACGCAGATCCTGGCGCTGGGCCGCCAGAACAAGATGACCGGCGCCGCCGAGCAGTACCAGTACATCCTGCGCGACGAGTCCATGCATTGCAACTTCGGCATCGATCTGATCAACGCGATCAAGATGGAGAACCCGATGCTGTGGACAGCCGAGTTCAAGGCCGAGATCAAGGCGCTCTTCATGCAGGCGGTCGAACTGGAGTACCGCTACGCCGAAGACACCATGCCGCGCGGCGTGCTCGGCATGAACGCCTCCATGTTCAAAGGCTATCTGCGCTACATCGCCAACCGTCGCGCCACGCAGATTGGCCTGGAGCCCATGTTTCCGAACGAAGAAAATCCGTTCCCCTGGATGAGCGAAATGATCGATCTCAAAAAGGAACGCAATTTCTTTGAAACCCGCGTGATCGAATACCAGTCTGGTGGAGCGCTTTCCTGGGACTGACACCGTCACCACCCGGGGCCGCAACCATCCATCACATGTTTTTTGAACATTCAGAACCCTGCTTCCTGCGCCTTGGCGTTGGGGTCAGGGTTTTGTCACAGGATTCAACGCTTTGGGGTCATCCGTGGATGCATCCGCACGACCCCAGGGCCTTGAATCACTTCTTCGGCACAACGACCGACTGAAGTGCTCTTTGCAACTTGATCAAGGAGAAAACAATGGCAACTGCGAAAAAGGCCCCGGCCAAAAAGGCCGCTCCGGCAACGAAAGCCGCTCCAGCTAAAAAGGCCGCTCCGGCCAAGAAAGCTGCACCGGCCAAAAAAGCCGTCGTGAAAAAGGCAGCCCCAGCGAAGAAGGCCGCCCCGGCCAAGAAAGCTGCACCGGCCAAAAAAGCCGTCGTGAAAAAGGCAGCCCCAGCGAAGAAGGCCGCTCCGGC
>JAHIQV010000481.1 GCA_018903185.1 Gammaproteobacteria bacterium
CTGCGCAGCATGCCGCTGCCGTTTGAGAACCAGTGAAGAGGTGAATGGCCGCGGGTAACCGGGGCCTGAATCCAACAGGAACGCCGGCTTCAAGCCGGCGTTCCTGTTTCTGGTTGTGCGTACTGCGGGGCACGCCCATCAACCTCTGTCAACCGGGATAGCACCACCACCGGGCAACCGGCCAGAGACTCAGTCCAGCAGGGCTGCCTTTTTCCAGGCCGACTGGGCGGCCACGGCATCGCCCCGTTCTTCGGCCAGGGCCGCAAGCGAGCGCCAGGTTCGCCGCAGCAGGGAAGGCTCGGTCAAGCTGTGGCTGGCCTGCCCGAGCAACTGTGCAGCCTTGCCCCAGAGCTGGCGCTGCATGAAAGCCTGACCGGTCAGGTACTGGAGGTAAGCGTTGTTGGGTTGCTGGCGCTGTGCCTGCTCCAGTCGTGCGAGCCAGGTGCCATCGAGCTGGGCCAGTCCGGGCTCCATCGTGCGCACCAGCTGGCGCTGCTGCGCGGCATCCAGCTCGGCGAACTTGTTCCACACCGGCTCCAGCCAGCTGAGCACCAGCGCGGTGGTGAACGCCTGGTTCTCGTCCTCCGGTTCGCCAGGTTGCATGCCCAAATGGTTGGCGCGCTGGGCGGCCGCCAGAGCCAGCTCGGGCATGGCGCGCTCGTTGGCATCCAGACGGCTCCAGAGCGCTTGCAGCTGCGAGAGATCGTGCGATTCGCCCAAGGCATCGAGCGCCAGCCCGCGCACGATGCTGCGCGAAGCATCCGGGGAAAACGCACGGTGCTTGGCCAGCACCCGGGCCGTTTCCAGCGCTTCACTGGTGGCCCCACCAAGGCGGGCAATGCGCAACTTCAGACGCAGCGCCTGGATGCGACGCGCCGCACCTTGCGGCAGTTCAGCCAGGCGGCTTCGTGCGGCGTCGGCGTCACGGTCTTCGACCGCCCAGCGAACCGCGCGCAGCAACGCGCCTTCGTGGGCTTCGGGTGCGCTCCTGGCAAGCCTGGGATGCAGTGCCGCCTGCAGGTGTTCGTCCCTGGACTTGCGGTTTTGCAGCGACTGCGCACTCTCGGCGACCAGCAGGTGGGCCAGCAACAGCAACTGGTGCCGCCGGGGCCACTGGGCCGACGGCAAGGCATTGAGCTGCTCCAGCGCAGCCAGTCCGGCGGCCTGCGCACGCACAAAACGGCCCGACAGCTGGTAGGACAGAGCGTCCAGCACCGATCCGACGGCCGCACGCTCCACCTGCTGCGCCCGCCAGCGCTGGGCCTGCGCCGGCAATTCGCGCAGCACGACGATGGCCCTCAGCGCGAAGTAGACCAGCGCAAAGCCAGCGATCAGGCAGAACACCACAAAGTTGAATGACACGTCAAAGCGGTACGGCGGCCAGAACAGCGTGACCATGGCCAGGTTGTGCCCCACCAGCAAAGCCAGGGCCACCGCCAGCGCACCGAGTCCCAGCAACCAGAACACGCTGCGCATGGCGCCACCCTGTTTGTGATCGACCATCACCGGCCTCCCGCGGCGGCGGCAAGCGCCGCGAGGCTTTCGTCAGGTCGCGGCAAGTCCGCCGTCGACAGCTCGGTCCGCAATTGCCCCAGCGTCTTCTGCGCCGCCATCACCTGGGGCGCCGTGGTGTCGAAGTACCGACCCAGCGCCAGCTCGGTGGATTTCAGATCGGCCTCAACGGCATTGAGCTGACGGCTCAGCAAACCAAGCCGTGCATTGAGCAGCCGGAGCTTGATGTTTTCCCGCAGGAAGAAAGCCTGCTCGGGGGCGAGCAGCGCGGCTTCGGGCCTGTCGATGCGGCTGACGCGCACCAGTTCGCGACCGCTTCGGGTCACATCGGTCCAGACACGCTGCCAGAACGAAGACCAGGCCATGGAAACACGCGACCAGCCGGTTTCCTGCGCTGGCAGAGAGGGTGCCGGTTCCGCCAAATCCGGTGCACCCGCTTTCGCAGCGGGCGGCTGCACAGCAGCTTTGCCAGACGCTGCCACATCCACCCGACGGGAAATGGTGCTGGCCGTCTTCACACCGACATCGTTCTGCACGGGCCAATCGTCCACCTGACGGGCCAGCTCATCCACCCGCAACACCAGCGTGGGCACATCGGTCAGCGCGGCGCCCTGAATGCGTTCGATATCGCGCTGGATGGCCCGTTGCACCGGATTCAGGCGTGGCTGAGCAGCCCTCGCGATGCGCTGATCAGCGGCCTGCAGCGCCGACACCAGGGGCTGCACGCTGCCCGTGAGCTGGGTCTGCTGCAACGCGAGTCGCAGGGCGGATTCAATGTCCTGCACCAGGTTGTCATCGCGCGAACGCGACAGCGCGAGCATGAGTTCTTCGAGCTGGCTGCGCTGCAGGGTCACCTCGGACAATTTGATCTCGGCCACCGCCAGGCGCGCCTGCAGTTCCTGCGTGAGGGCCTCCGCCTGTTTCGCCACGGTGCGCACCTCCACCGCCTGCACCGTGCTGTCCTGACTGCGCCTTGCCAGCTCCTGCTGCGTGAACCCGAGCTTTTGCCAGATCAGGCCGGCCAGCACCAGCGAGATCGCGGCCACCACGAGCGCCAGCATCGACATCCACGACACCGGATGGCGGGCTTTCACCACCGGTGGCGCAACCACGGGCGCAGCCCCCCCCACCGCCGCTGCGGACGCTTCTTTCACTGGGCTTGGGGGAATGTCGGGGGTATCTGGGCTCATGTGGGGCTCCAGTTCGATTCTAGGGCCCGCAACACGTCTGGCAAGGCGGGCCGGGTTTCGATCACGCGGCCAAAACCGGCGGCCTTCGCGCTGGCAGCGATGCGGGGATGGGTGGCGATGGCACAGGCGGACGACCAATCGGTGTGTGGTGTGGCGCTCGTCAGATGGTGCACGGCTTCCGAACTGCTGAACAGCCAGGCGCTGCCGGCCGAGGCCGCGGCACGGGCCACCGCCGCATGCCCGGCCGTCCACCGGGGGGCCGACCGCTCGTAGGCCACGCA
Source organism: Gammaproteobacteria bacterium (assembly GCA_018903185.1). Taxonomy (GTDB): domain Bacteria; phylum Pseudomonadota; class Gammaproteobacteria; order Burkholderiales; family Burkholderiaceae_C; genus Hydrogenophaga. The sequence continues at coordinate 2,984 of JAHIQV010000481.1, forward strand.
ACTCTCAACGCTGGCTCCTGCGGCTTCGCATTGCTGGATCAGCCAGTCGCGACCGTTGCCAGCGTGCTGGCGTTGCGGTGGATCCGGCTCCGGCGCAGCGGCCATCCCGGGCGAAGCACCACGCACCACCAGAATGCGCTGGCCCGCTCGCACCTGCGACGCCACCATCGGCCACAGCGCTTCGGAATCGAACTGCCCGGCATCAGGCGGTGGGGCATCGATGCGCGCTGCGTTCAACCCCAGACCGGTCAGCGCCTGGGCCAGTGCCCGCACCGTGCCCGGACCGGGTGCCCAGAACCGTGTGCCCCCATCAGGCCGCGTGGGAGCTCGCACATCCTGCGCAAAAAAATGGCTGACAGCGGCCCCGCTCACAAAAAGCAACGCATCCATGTCCAGCCAGTGGGCGCGCCAGTACCGCAGCGAAGCCCATGTGGCTGTGTCTTGCGGTTCCGAAATGTCGATCAAGGGCAGCGCCTGGGCCGGCCAGCCCTGCGCCTGCAGGGCCTGCACCCAGCTCGCCGCCTCGGCTGCGGGACGGGTGACGATGAGCCGCTCCATCGGTCTCAACACAGGCGCTGGCCCGGGCAGGTCGGTCAAGGCGTCAAGCCCCTGCCGCTGGCGGCTGGGCGCCGGCCGCGCGCAGCGCCTGCGCCACGCGCTGCCCCAGGGCTTCGGCCTGCTGCAGCGTCTGGACTTCGGCCTGGTCACTCACCTGCACCAGAGCCAGAGCACCTTCCGGGTCCCCCCAAGCGGCACGCAGCACCAGGTGACCGGCATCGCCGTTGGTCCAGTCGGCGTAGGCCGCCAGCGGCATGGAGCAGCTGCCGCCCATGGCGCGCGACACCGTGCGCTCGGCCGCCACCCGCAACCAGGTGGGCATGTGCACCAGGGGCTTCAGGGCCTCAACGAGGTCGCTGCGATCGGCGCGGACTTCAATGCCCAGCGCCCCTTGGCCCGCAGCAGGCAAGGATTCAGCGGGTTCAAAGATGTGCCGGATACGCGCACCCAGACCCAGCCGCTTCAGGCCCGCAGACGCCAGCACGATTGCATGGTACTGGCCCTCGTCCAGTTTGCGCAGTCGCGTGTCCAGATTGCCCCGCAGCGGCTCGATGCGCACGTCGCTGCGGCCCAGCGCATCCAGCGCGGCGCGCAGCAGCACCAGCCGGCGCAGGCTGGAAGTGCCAACGACGGCGCCCGCGGGCAGCTCGGCCAGCGTCGCGCAGGCGGGCGACACCCAGGCGTCGCGCGGGTCTTCGCGCTCCATCACGCAGGCCAGTGCAAACCCCGTTGGCAGGTCCATGGGCACATCCTTGAGCGAGTGCACGGCGATGTCGGCGCGGCCTTCTTCGAGCGCGACTTCCAGCTCTTTCACAAAAAGACCCTTGCCGCCCACCTTGGAGAGGCTGCGGTCCAGGATCTGGTCGCCCAGGGTCGTCATGCCCAGCAACTCGACACGGTGGCCCAAGTCTTGCAACAGGGCCTTGACGTGTTCGGCCTGCCACAGCGCCAGACGGCTTTCACGCGTCGCGATGGTGATGGACAGCGCGGAGGTTGGGTTTGAAATAGCCACGATGAAGGTTCAAAAAAAGATCAGCCCCCAACCGATGTCGGGAGCGTTTTCGTACCCGCTTGGTAACGGGAAAGGCAACTTTGGATGCTAGCATGACCCCTGCCCAAAAAATCAGCAACCCAAGCCCCAGAGCCACCCTTGCCCACCATGAGCCGAACGCCCGCCCGATCCGCCGCCCCGTCCAACCGCTCTGGTGCCGGACGCACCATATCCGGCTCCGACAAGGACCAGCCACTGATCGACGACATCCGCCTGCTGGGCCGGGTGCTGGGTGACGTGATCCGCGAACAGGAGGGCCAGGCTGCCTACGACCTGATCGAGCAGATCCGCCAGCTTTCGGTGGCCTTCCGCCGCCACGCCGACCAGGACGCCGACAAGGCGCTGAAGAAACTGCTCAAGGGTCTCTCGGGCCAGCAGACGGTGAGCGTGATCCGCGC
>JAHIQV010000482.1 GCA_018903185.1 Gammaproteobacteria bacterium
ACCCTGGATGCGTCGGCGCCCGCAGGTGGCAACGGCGGCTTCATCGAAACGTCCGCGGCGCATGTGAAGATCGCCAGCGACGCCAACATCACCACGGTCGCCCCTGCGGGGACGACGGGCGATTGGTTGATCGATCCGGTTGATTTCAATATTGGTGGACCAGATGCTGACATTACCGGCGTGGATCTCACCGACTTGCTGGTCAACAACAACGTGACCATCAGCACGGTGGTCACCGGAACCAGCACGTCGACGGAATATTTTGCCAACCCCGGTCAGGGCAACATCAACGTCAATGATGCGATCGGCACAGGATCTTCATGGACCGCCGCAGGCAATGCGACCACGCTGTCCCTGATAGCGGCAGGCGATGTGAACATCAACAACTCGATCACAGCAACCAACGGCAATCTCTTCGTGTGTTGCGGGCAGGATGTCAACGTGAGAGCTGCCATCACGACGACCAATGGCAGCGTCTCGTTGAATGCCGGACGTGACGTCAAGCTGCTTGTTGGCTCGGCCATGACAACGACCAACGGCAACATTCAAATTTGCGCGGGTCGCGATGTCAGGGTGGATTCGAAAATCACCTTGACCAACAGCGGCAGCATTCCCGAGCAGAGCCTGGGGCTGCCACCCGGCCTGACCCTGATTGCCGGGGCGAGTGGTTCTGGCCCTGGGGCTGCCAGCGGCAGTGTCTACCTGCCGGGTGCTGACCTCAGGCCCAGCGTGACAAGGTCGGAGGCGCCGCCCACGGACATCGCCATTTATTACAACCCAACGTCGTACGCCATGCCAACCGCCTATACGAACAACTTCATCCTGGAAGGAGCCGTGACCCTGACGCAACACATGCTGGTCTACCCGGAGGTGACGGACAAGACGTTCGACGGCACCACGACGGCCACCCTGTTGGGATTCAAGAGCACGGCGGACTCGGGTCCCGTACCGGGCACTCTGACACTGATTCCAGGGTCAGGTGCCACCGCCACTTTTGATACCGCGGCCGTAGGAACCGACAAGACCGTCTCCTTCACCGGCTACAGCCTGGGCGGTGTTGGCGCCGACCAATTCGCCTTTGCCGTTCCTTGTTGTGGTCCTGCTGTGTCCACAACGACCGGGAACATCACCGCGGCGACTGTGATTCCTCCGGACACGCCTCCCGTGACTCCACCCGTGGTGAGGCCACCCGTGGTGAGGCCTCCGGTCGTGGTGGCTCCGGTGGTACCTCCGGTGGTGGCATCACCGACAGCGCCGACCCAGGACCTCGGGCCGTTGCCTCCCGTGTGGACGCCGTCCACACCACCCGCCGTCGACCGTCCCGAATACGTTCTCACGGTGCTGTCGCCAGCGCCCTTGCCGCCTTCGATGCTGGTCGTGGTCGCACCACCTCCTCCCCCACCCCCACCGGTCTCCGTGCCTGTTGTGGTGCCTGTCGAAACGCCGCCCGAGGTGTACCAGCCGCCCGTGCGCAAGCCCAGGCCGGAACGCAACTGAAATGGCGGTTGTGAGAAAACCTGTGACAGAACGGCGCTCATGATCCGCGAAATTTTCCTGGGCCTGCTGGCCGCTGGACTGATCAGCACCCAGGCGCACGCATCGCACGATGCTGCGCACGGGCCTGGCACCGGGTCGGGGTCGGCGTTGTCGGTGCGGTCCGCTGAAGGCCAGGCTGTCCCGGCGGTCACGCCAACGCCAACCGCAGCGGTGGGGAAGAGTTCAAGACGCGCCCACTTTGCGCAGGCCAAAGCCTCCACGGAAGCCCGGCATGTGGCCCACTGGGTGGTGGATTCGGGCGACAACCGCAACAAGCCATTTGTCATCGTGGACAAGCGGGAGGCCAAGGTCTTCGTGTTCGATGCCCAGGGGAAGCTGAGTGGCGCGTCTTCCGTGCTGCTCGGACTGGCCATCGGCGATCACTCGGTTCCCGGCATTGGAACCAAAAAGATGTCCACCATTCGCCCGGAGGAACGCACCACGCCGGCAGGCCGTTTTGTGGCGAACCTGGACAAAAACATGAAGGGCGATGAAATGCTCTGGGTGGACTACGACACGGCCATCTCCATGCACCGTGTGGCCACAGGCAATGCCAGGGAACGCCGCGTCGAAAGGCTGGCCAGTCCGTCACCGGCCGAGCGCCGGATTTCCTATGGCTGCATCAACCTTCCCGTCAAGTTCTACGACAAGGTGCTGAGTCCGGCCTTTACCGGAACGGACGGCATTGTGTATGTGCTGCCCGAAACCCGCTCGGCCCGTGAAGTGTTCGGGTCCTACGACGTCGAGGAAGCGGCCAGCCTGCAGGCCGAACGTTAGGCCCCGCCAGCACCGGTGGACTGCCGCGCAGCCGGGAGCCTGCAGAGTGGCCCGACCCCGCGCCCGCTGCGGGCTCCACGCGCTCCCGCCTGGCTTGCGGTGGGTCGGGTGGGGTGGTCTTTTCAGGGCGTTGACGCTAAAGTCTGGATATCCATCCAGTGGTTTTCTTCCAGCGTCCCGCCATGCCCGACATCCTCATTCCCCTGCACGCCATCAAGGGCCGCGGCATCGCCCACCGCCAGCCGCACCGCTTCGAGCGCGATCTGCGGGCGGCGTTCGACGATGGCTGGGGCACGCTGGACGATGCGGCCGTCGCGGGCGAAGAAACCGCCGCTCCGGCCACGCAGGTCACGTTCGAAGACGCCCGCAGCGCCATCACCCGAAACGACTCGCCCGACATCGGCTTCACCCTCGGCCTCAACCCCTACCGCGGCTGCGAGCACGGTTGCGTCTATTGCTACGCCCGGCCCACCCACAGCTACCTGAACCTCTCGCCGGGGCTGGATTTCGAGACCAGGATCATCGCCAAGCGCAACATCGCCGCCGTGCTGCGCGACGAACTGCTGCGGCAGGCCTATGCGCCCGACCTGCTGGCCATCGGCACCGTGACCGACGCCTACCAGCCCGTCGAACGCGAGCTGCGGCTGACGCGCGAGGTGCTCGAAGTGCTGCACACCGCGCGCCACCCGCTGGCGATGGTGACCAAGGGCAGCGGCGTGGAGCGCGACATCGACCTGCTCGCGCCCATGGGGCAGCAGCGCCTGGCCGCGGTGTACGTGACCATCACCACGCTGGATGCGCAGCTCGCGCGCATCCTGGAGCCGCGCGCGGCCGCGCCGCACCGGCGCCTGCGCACCCTGCGCACGCTGGCCGAGGCGGGTGTGCCCACGGGCGTGAGCGTGTCGCCGCAGATCCCGTTCATCAACGACGACATGGAACGTGTGCTCGAAGCCGCTTACGAAGCGGGTGCGCGGCGTGCGTTCTACCAGGTGCTGCGCCTGCCCTGGGAGCTGAGCGACATGTTCCGCCAGTGGCTGGCGCAACACTATCCGGACCGCGCCGCGCGCGTGATGGCGCGCATGCAGGACCTGCGCGGCGGCAAGGACTACGACGCCGACTTCGCCACCCGCATGAAGGGCCAGGGCATCTGGGCCGACCTGCTGCGCCAGCGCTTCGTCAAGACCTGCGACCGGCTCGGCTTCAACCGCGACCGCGAGCCGCTGGACACGAGCCTCTTCCGGCCCGCGGCCCTCCGCGGGCAGGGCGATCTGTTTTAGGCGGCTGCGGCCAGCAGCGCCAGCGCGTCCAACCGCCAGTGGTGCAGCGCTTCGTAGAACCCCTCCCACACGCAGCCGTTGCAGCCGCGCCCGCAGCAGGTCGTGGGCTCGGGAGGTGGCGGGCGCAAGGCGGTTTCGAGGTCGATGCCGCGGCGCTGCGCCAGGCCGCGCAGGTGGGCCATCAGCGCGTGCGCCGTGGGCAGGTCGCCCAGCGGAACGGCGGCCGGTTCGTGGCGCACGAAGCGGGGCTGCTCCTGGCCGTCGAACACGCCCGATTGATTGAACATCGCCGCCGGTCGCACCCACAGCCCTCCCTTCGCCAGACCTTCGCCGTAGAGGGCGCGGTACAGCGTCATGCCCTGCAGCGATTCGCTGCAGCGCACGGTCTCGAGAACGTCGTACCAGCCGCCCTTGTAGTGGCGGTACAGGCCGGGCGGTGTGGCGTTCAGCGGGGGCAGGTCGTGGTCGGTGGGGGCGGTCATGGGCGCGGCGCAAACGGGGGCAGGGCCCCGAGTGTGCCAAACCCGGGCGTGGCAGCAGACCACACCGAAGCCCCATGAAAAAAAAGCGCCCTTTGAGGGCGCTTTTTTCATGGGCTGAAGCCGGCGACCGGCCAGGGCATCAGATCTTGGCGCCGCCGATGTAGCTGTCGTAGCGCCACTCGGAGAACTTGCTCCACAGCACCTGGTCGCGCTGGAAGGCGCGCATGTCCTGGTGGATCTTCTTGAACTCGGGCGACTTGGCCTCGTGTTCGGCGAACACTTCCATGGCCGCCTTGAAACCGGCGTCCATCACCGCCTTGCTGAAGGGCTTGAGCTGGGTGCCGCTGGCCACCAGGCGCTTGAGCGCAGCCGGGTTCTGGGCGTCGTACTTGGCCGTCATGTCACGCGCCGCCACGGCACCGGCCGCGCGCACGATGGCCTTGTTCTCGGCCGAGAGCGCGTCGAAGGCTTTCTTGTTGATGAAGAACTCCAGCTCCGCGCCACCTTCCCACCAGCCGGGGTAGTAGTAGAACGGGGCCACCTTGTTGAAACCCAGCTTCTCGTCGTCGAACGGGCCGACAAACTCGGTGGCGTCCAGGGTGCCCTTTTCCAGCGCCTGGTACACCTCGCCCGCGGGCATGTTCTGCGCCACCACGCCCAGCTTGTTCATGGTTTCACCGAACAGACCGCCACCCAGGCGCATCTTCAGGCCCTTGAGGTCGGCCACGGTCTTGATTTCCTTGCGGTACCAGCCGCCCATCTGGGTGCCGGTGTTGCCCGCGCTCATCGAGGTGATGTTGTACTTGGCGTAGAACTCGTCCATGTACTTGCGGCCGTTGCCGTGTTCCATCCAGGCGTCCATGTGGCGCGCGGTCAGGCCAAAGGGCACGGCGCAGCCGAAGGCGAAGATCGGGTCCTTGCCGGTGAAGTAGTACGACGCGGTCTGCGCCATTTCCACGGTGCTGTTCTGCAGCGCATCGACCACACCGAAGGGGGGCATCAGGTCACCGGCTGCGTGCACGGACACCTCGAACTTGCCGCCCGACAGGGCCTTGACGGTTTCCGAAAACTTCTCGGCCGAGCCAAAGATGGTGGGCAGCGACTTGGGAAAGCTCGATGCCAGGCGCCAGCGCACGGCGGCCTGGGCATGCACGGCGGGGGCGATGCCTGCGGACAACACGCCGGCAATACCAGCGTTCTTGATGAGGGAACGACGATCCATGAAAGTACTCCTGAGGAAGAAAGTGCCGGTGCCCCGTGGCGGCAGGCGCCCCGATCGCCCGGCGTTGACGAACCCCTCAACCATACCCCAGCCGCGGGTTAACCCCGGCGGCCCGGTGTCACACCGGTTCTTCGATGAACAGCGAGGCGTGTGGCAGCGCGGGCACCGCGTGCCGGCACCGTCCGGTCAGACCCGTTTGCCAGGCCGCCAGCCACACGGGCAGGGTGGTCGATGGGTCGTCGCCCAGGCCGCGCACCACGCAGCCACCGGCTGCGCCCGCCGCGGCCACGGCCTGCAACTGTGCCGGCTCCAGGATGCCGCCGATGCCCACCACCGGCGCGGGCGCCATGTGCGCCCACCAGGCGAGGTTGTCCATGCCTTGCGGCCGCCACGGCATGTCCTTGGTGGTGGTGGGCCACACCGGACCGCAGGCGATCAGGTCGGGCATCAGGGCGGCGGCGCGGCAGAGCTCCCACAGGCTGTGTGAACTCAGGCCGAGCATCACGCCCTGAGCGCGCGCAGCCTGAAGTTGCGCGCGGTCTTCCGGCGTGAGGGCGAGCAGGTCTTCCTGCCCCAGGTGCAGCGCGCGGGCGCCCGCTTGCAGGGCGAGTTGCCAGTGGTCGTTGATGACCAGCGTGGCGCTCGCCGCATGGGCCGCGCGCTGGCTGCGCTGGATGGCTTCGCTCAGCTGCGCTGTCCATGTCGCATCGGCCACGCCGGCCGGGCGCTTCATGCGCAGCTGGATGGTGGGTACGGTGGGTTGCGCGCGCAGCACGGCTTCCACGCGTTCGGCGCTGTCCACGATGGCGTAGACACCGAGCTCGAGCCCACGCAGGCGCTCGGGCCAGTCGGCGGGCGCGCTGTCGTCCAGGCTCAGGCGCGGAAGCAGCGTCGGGTCGTTGCCGAAGCCGGGCAGCGCGATCACCGGACCCGCACCCTGGCCCACGGCGCGCGCGTGGCGCAGCGCGTGGGTGGTGGCCATCTTGGCGAGCACGGCGGCGTCGGCCGCCACGAAGCCCAGTGCCAGCGCGGCGGCCAGCGAGGTGGCGAAGGTGCAGCCGGTGCCGTGGTTGTTGCAAGTGTCCACGCGCGGCAGGCTGAGCCAGCCGCGCGCGTGGGGGGTGTGCAGCCAGTCGAGCGAGAGGCCGGGCGTGCCGGCGTCACCGCCCGTCACCACCACCGCCTGCGCGCCCAGCCGCTGCAGGGCCCCGGCGAGCCCGGGCACGTTGTTCGCCGCGTCGGCGCCGAGCAAGGCCGCGGCTTCGCGCTGGGTGGGCGTGATCACGCTGGCGCGTGGCAGCAGTTCGTCGCGGTAGATCTGCAGCAGCTCGTCGCTGGTGAATGCCGCGCCGGTGCTGGCGCGCAGCACCGGGTCGATCACCAGCTGCACCGGCCCGCGCTCACGCAGGCGGTCCACCCAGCGCGCCACCACCCGCGCGTTGGCGGCGCTGCCGAGCAGCCCGGTCTTGATCACGCGCGGCGGCAGGTCGGCGGCCAGGGCTTGGAGCTGAGCGTCCAGCAGCTCGGGCGCCACGGCCTGCACCTGCGTCACGGCGGTGGTGCTCTGCGCGGTGACGGCCGCCACCACCGGGCACAGGTGCACGCCGAAGGCCTCGGCCGCGCGCTGGTCGGCCGCCAGGCCCGCGCCGCCACCGCTGTCGGTGCCGGCGATGCTCCAGATCACAGGGGTCATGGTCAGTTGATGAGGAAGGGATGACCGGACACCGGCGTGCTCGCCACCGCCATGTCCTGCGGTGCCATCACGCCGGCCTCGTAGGCCGCACGACCGGCTTCGATGGCGAGGCCGAAGCCGCGCGCCATGCGCACCGGGTCCACGGCCTGGCTCACGGCGGAGTTCAGCAGCACGGCGTCGAAGCCCAGTTCCATCGCAGCGGCGGCGTGTGAAGGCGCGCCGATGCCGGCGTCCACGATCAGCGGCACGCCGGGCAGCCGCGCGCGCAGGGTGCGCAGCGCAAACGGGTTGATCAGGCCCTGGCCCGAGCCGATGGGCGCCCCCCAGGGCATCAGCACCTGGCAG
>JAHIQV010000005.1 GCA_018903185.1 Gammaproteobacteria bacterium
CTGCCGCCCAGCGATGAAGGCCGTGCGGCGGGAGCCGACTACCGCGTGCGCATCTTCTGCCCCGGCCGTGAACTGCCCTTCGCCGGTCACCCCACACTGGGCAGTTGCCACGCCTGGCTCGAAGCCGGTGGCGTGCCGCAGGGCGAACACGTGGTGCAGGAATGCGGCGTGGGTCTGGTGAAGCTGCGGCGCGATGGAGAACGGTTGGCGTTCGCGGCGCCGCCGCTGATCAAGAGCGGCCCGCTGCCGGAAGAAGACGTGGCGCTGATCGCGCGTGGCCTGGGCGTGGCGCGCGGCGACATCACGGCCCACGCCTGGTGCGACAACGGGCCCAACTGGCGCGGCGTGATGTTGCGCAGCGCCGAACAGGTTCTGGCGCTCAGGCCCGACGGCGCGGTGCTGGCCGGGCTGGACATTGGCGTGGTGGGCCCGCGCGGCAAGGTCGGCGTGGTCGGGGCCCGCGATGAACACGACACGTTGTTCGAGGTGCGCGCCTTCTTCCCCGGCAACAACGGCCTGTGTGAGGACCCCGTCACCGGCAGCCTGAACGCCGCGCTCGCGCAATGGCTGATCGGCGCGGGCCTGGCGCCCGAGCGCTACGTGGCCGCGCAAGGCACGGCGCTGGCGCGCGAGGGCCGCGTGTTCATCGAGCGCGACGCCAGCGGCACGATCTGGGTCGGCGGCCAGTCCGTCACCTGCATTCACGGCCACGTCACCCTGTGACCACCCCGCACAGCGCGCAGATCGACCACCTCGTGGTGGCCGCGCGCACGCTGGACGAAGGCGTGGCCTGGTGCGAGGCCACGCTGGGTGGGGTGCCCGGACCGGGCGGCGAACATGCCCTGTTCGGCACCCACAACCGGCTGCTGCGACTGAGCTGCGCACAGGCCCCGCGCGCCTACCTGGAAATCATCGCGGTGAACTCGCAGGCCACGCCCACGCGCCCCGCCCCGCTGAAGCGCTGGTTCGATCTTGATGACCCGGCCCTGCAGGCGCGCCTGGCCCAACACGGGCCGCAACTGGTGCACTGGGTGGCCAGCGTGCCCGACATCGACGCCGCCACCCGCCAACTGACCTCCCTCGGCATTCACCGCGGCCCGGTGATCGCCGCGTCGCGCCCCACACCGACGGGCCTGCTGCAATGGCGCATCACCGTGCGCGATGACGGCCAGCGCCTGTTCGGCGGTTGCCTGCCCACGTTGAGCCAGTGGGGCGAGACACACCCCGCCAAAGCCATGCCGCCCAGCGGGCTCGCGCTGCGCGGCCTCACGCTCAGCCACCCCGAAGCGACCGCGTTGCAACAGGCGCTGAATGCCACCGGCCTGGATCAGCTTGCCGTGGCGCCGGGCCCCGCCGCGCTCACCGCGTTGCTCGATACACCCCACGGCCCCCACACGCTGACCTCGCTCCTTTGAACCACCGGTGCCCCTCATGTCCATTCAACTGCCCAACCTGCAAGACATCGAAGCCGCCGCCCAGGTGGTCTACCAATCCTTCCAGGCCACACCCCAATACCGGTGGGCCACGCTGACGCAGCGCCTGGGCGCGGACTGCTGGGTGAAACACGAAAACCACACGCCGGTGGGCGCGTTCAAGATCCGCGGCGGCCTGATCTATTTTCACCAGTTGAAGCTACGCGGCGAGCTGCCGCGCGAAGTGATGAGCGCCACGCGCGGCAACCACGGACAGAGCATCGGCTGGGCGGCGCGCGCGCACGGCGTGGCCTGCAGCATCGTCGTGCCGCTGGGCAACTCGCTGGAGAAGAACGCCGCCATGCGCGCGCTCGGCGTGAACCTGATCGAACACGGCGACGACTTCCAGGCAGCGCGCGAACACGCGATCCAACTGGCCGCCGAGCGCGGCGCGCACATGGTGCCGAGCTACCACAAGGACCTGCTGCGCGGCGTGAGCACCTACTGGTGGGAATTTTTCCAGGCCGTGCCGCAGCTCGACGTGGTCTACGTGCCCATCGGTCAGGGCTCGGGCGCGTGTTCGGCCATCGCCGCCAAGCTCGCGCTGGGGCACCCCGCCCGCATCGTCGGCGTGGTCAGCGCGCACGCCACCACCTACGCCGATTCGATCGCTGCGGGACGCGTGGTCGAATCCCCCGTGAGCACCGAACTCGCCGACGGCATGGCCTGCCGCGTCGCCGACGCTGCGGCGCTCGACGTCTTGATGCCGCACCTGGACCACGTGGTGAAAGTCAGCGACGACGAAGTGGCGCAGGCCATGCGCACGCTGTTCGCCGACACGCACAACGTCGCCGAAGGCGCGGGCGCGGCCAGCTTCGCCGCTGCGTGGCAGGAACGGGAAAGCCTCAAAGGAAAGGTCGTCGGCACCACGCTGTGCGGCGGCAATGTCGACAGCGAGGTATTCGCCAAGGTGCTGTCGAACACGGACTGAAAACGGGACCCCTCCGGCGAGAGGGTTCGTGCCGAGGATGCCGCGGAACCGGCTTTGCCAGGCCGCCAGCATCGCCCCCTGGGGGGCTGAGGACCGCGGCTCCGAGCCTGCCTTCGCAGGCTTGGACGGGACGAAGTGTCATCGGCTCTGACGATGACGCGGCCTGCAAGGCACCCGCCCTTAGGCGGGGCGCGGGGGGGTCACAAGCCGCGCCACCACCTCGCAGAACGCCTCCACCGCGTCGGTCTTGAACACCACCTCGCGCACCCCGGCGGCC
>JAHIQV010000483.1 GCA_018903185.1 Gammaproteobacteria bacterium
CACAAAAAAGGCCGGCCGCTCCCGCGCCGACCACCACCACATCGAACTTTTGCATGGCCCGCAGTGTATGCGGGTGCCGGCAACCGTCAGGCGGTGTGGCGGGCGAGCATCGCTTCGGGTTGCGCCATGGCAGCCACACCACGCACCACGTCGCCGACCACGATCACGGCCGGGCTGCCCAGTTGCTCGCGGGCGATGGTGGCGGGCAGTTCGCCCAGCGTGGTGAGCGCGTGGCGCTGCTGCGGCAGGCTGGCGTGCTGGATGATGGCCAGCGGCGTGCTGGCGGGCAGGCCGGTCAGCAGGTCGGCCTGGATGGCCGCGGCGCTGGATACGCCCATGTAGATCACCAGCGTGAGCCTGGCGTCCCGCGCCGTGGCGGCCAGGGCCTGCCAGTCGGTGCCGCTGTCGCCGGGCTTGGCGTGGCCGGTGATGAAGACCACGCCGTGCGCGTGATCGCGGTGCGTGAGCGGCGCGCCGAGCGAGGTGAGCCCGGCCAGGCCGGCGGTGATGCCGTTGAGCACCTGCACCTCGATGCCTTGCTCGCGCAAGTGTTCGACCTCTTCGCCGCCGCGACCGAAGATGAACGGATCGCCGCCCTTGAGGCGCACCACGACTTCGCCTTCGCGCGCGGCCATGATCATGAGTTTTTCGATGAAGGCCTGCGGCGTGCTCTTGCAGCCACCGCGCTTGCCCACGTGCACGATGCGCGCCTTGGGGGATGCGTGTTCCAGCACCGCGTCGCTGACCAGGTCGTCCACCAGCAGCACAGTGGCGGCGGCGATGGCCTTGGCGGCCTTGATGGTGAGCAGTTCCGGGTCGCCCGGGCCGGCGCCGACGAGCGTGACGGTGCCGGGGTTGAACCGGGTGGCAGAAGCGTGGACGGTGGCGGGCATGTTCATGGTGGGCTGACGGCTGGAACGGCCGTTGTCTCGGTGGTTGCTGTTTTTGTTGTGGGCTGACGCTGCACTTCTCGCAAGATGTGTTCCACCTGCAGCGCGATCGGCACCGGCACCGGACGTTCGCCGTCGAGCACCGAGCGGATGTAGGCGGCGGTGCTCGCCGCATCCACTTCGCGCGGCAGATCGGGCAGGCTGGCCAGCGGGCCGTCCTGCGCGGCCTGCAGCAGGTGGCGCTGGCCGTCGCGGAAGGCTTCCATCTGCGGCGTGCGGCGCGCATCGGCCACCGGTTCGCCTTCGGTGCCGCGCAGCAGCAGTGCGTGCGCACCGGTCAGGGCAAAGGTCTCGGCCATGGACACCGCGTATTCGGGATGGGTGTAGCTGCCCACGATCAGCGCCCGGCCTTGACAGGGATTCATGAGCTTGACCAGGCTGTGCGCCGGGTTGCGCAGGCCAACCGCGCGGCGCACGTCGAGCAGGCGCTTGAGGCCGGGCAACAGCACCTCGGTGGGCACAAAAGCGAGTTCGCCCGCACCGAGCGGGGGCACGCTGTGCGCCGCTGCGATGCCCAGCGCCGCGAACACGGCCTCGCTGGTCACGCGGCGGTCTTCGGTGGCCGTGCCGTGCACCAGCACCGGCACACCCTGGCGCGCCAGCAGCAGGGCCAGCAGGGGCGTGAGCACCGGCAGTTTGCGCGCACCGTTGTAGCTCGGCAGCACCACGGTGGTGAGGCCGTTGTCCGGCACGCGCTGCAGGCGCGCGTGCGTGGCGTCGAGGAAACCGGCCATCTCCTGCGGCGTCTCGCCCTTGATGCGCATGGCGAGGCAGAAACCGCCGATTTCTAGGTCGGTCACGCTGCCGTCGAGCACCTGGCCCAAGAGGTCGGTGGCGGGCTCGCGCTGGAGCGAACGCGCGCCGTCCTTGCCGCGACCGATGTCCTTGATGTAGTGGCTGATGCTCATGTTGGGCGATTGTCCGGCAAGCCTGATGACTTCGGGTTATATGCAGGCTGTCAGGCCACCTGCAGCACATGCCCGGTCGCCGGGTGGGCGCGCACCAGGCGCCGCAGCTCGGGGATGCAGGAGCCGCAGTTGGTGCCGCACTTGAGCCCGCTCTGCAGCGCGGCCAGGCGCTGGTCGTCGCTGCCGCGGCTGGTCTGCAACTGCGCGCCGATGTCGTCTTCGCTCACGTTGAAACAGGTGCAGACCTGCTTGCCTCGGGCCACCACCGCCACCGGCGCCTTGGCACCGGGCATCAGCAGCAGGCGGCCGTAGGCATCGGCAGGCAACTCATCCTGCAGCAGCGGTTTGATCCAGGCTTCGGCGCGCACGTCGCCCGCGAGCACGAAACCTTCGAGCCGGGTGGCACCGTCCGTGCGCAGCAGGCGCGCGGTGCGGCGCTGACCGAGGCGCTTGTCCACGTAACGCAGCGCGTCGGTGCCGCCCAGGCCGAGCAGGGCTTCGATGCGTTCGATCACTGCGGCTTCGGGTGCCTCGTGCGCCGCGGCGCGGAACAGAACGCCAGTGCGTTCACGGCCAAACGGCACACACGACGCGAACTCGAACGACGGCATCAGCGCGCGCAGTTCGGCCTGCACGGCGAGCGCGCGGTCGGCCGGCAGCCAGGCCACGGCCAGCAGGTTCCAGGGCAGCTCGGCCTTGAGGATCTTGACCGCCGCGTGCTTGAGTTCGGGTTGTTTCGACGTGGGGCAGTGGGCCGAGGTGGTGAGCGCGTTCACGCCCGCCAGCGGCTCGCCCATGCTGCTGCGCCCGCTCAGGTATTCCGCGCCCCAGTGCATGGCGATGAAGGCCTGCGACAGGCCGATTTCTTTGCTGGCTTGCAGCGGCAGCACGATGGAGCCGCGCTTGCTGGTCACGTGCACCAGGTCGCCGTCTTTCAGGCCGCGGCGCTCCAGGTCCTGCGGGTGCAGCTGTACCGCGGGCTCGGCCACGTGGCCGAACAGGCGCCCGATGGTGCCGGTGCGCGTCATGCCGTGCCACTGGTCACGCAGGCGGCCGGTGGTGAGCGAGAACGGGTAGCGCGAATCGCGCGGCTCGGCCAGCGGTTGCCAGGGCAGGGCGGCGAAACGGGCTTTGCCGTCGGCGGTGGGGAAGATGCCATTGGCGTAGAGGCGGACTTTTCCTTGC
>JAHIQV010000484.1 GCA_018903185.1 Gammaproteobacteria bacterium
AAGGACTGACTGGCGCTCGATTCAGCAGGCTGAGCGACGTGGCCAGGCACAGCAGCATGAGCGCATGACATACCCGGCGTGGCAGGGCGAGCAGTGCCAGGCCGGCGACGAACGCCAGGGCCAGTCCCAACAAGGCCTGGGACGTGATCCACGCCCAGCCATGCTCCGGACCGTAAGTGAGTGCCGACGACAACCCTGAAACAGCCAGCGCGCACACAAAAAAGGCCACCAGAAACCCCACGCGGCGCGACAGCGAACGCATGTCGGCGAAACCCATGAGCAGCGGCGCCAGCAACCCGAGCGCCACACAGAATGCTTCGGCCAGCGGACTCAACGGCAGCGGGTTTTCAACCCGGAACGGCACCCAGGCCAGAAATGGGGTCTCCGCAAGCAGGTTCGCCAGCTCCATCTCCAGCCTGTCCCAGACCTGGCCCAGGCCAAAGGGCACCGAAACCGGGTAGAGCAAGGCTGCCGGCCACAAGGCCAGCAGCACCAGCGAGCCGTGGGCGCCAGGCACGAACCAGTCGGCCCGAAACTGGCTCCAGCGGCGCAGTCCACCCAGCCGCTCCAGCATCCAGGCTGCGGTCGCACCCAGCAGCGCACCGGCACCGTTCAGTGCCAGATCGAGGTTGGATGCCACCCGCATGGGCAGGTAGTTCTGCAGGGTTTCCACCCCAAACGACAGCAGAAGCGGCAAGGTGAAGCCCAACAACCAGGACCATCCCCCAGCACCGGAGCGCAGCAGGGACAGCGCCAGCAGAAACGCCAGCGGGGCGTAGCCCAGAAAGTTGCTCACCACATCAAAGGCGGTCCAGTACTTCGGCAGCGGCGCCAACATGAAGGCCATCGGCTCCACGCCCTGCATGCGCCAGCCCTGAAACGGATACAGGCTCGCATACACCACCAGCGCCGCAAACAGCAACGCGAGTGGCCAGGCCGAAGAACGCGGGGTCGTGACCACCCCTGGGCCTCAGAAGGGCTTGATCACCACCAGCAGCACCACGACCACCAGCATGATCACCGGTGCCTCGTTGAACCAGCGGTACCAGACATGGCCCCGGCGGTTGATGCCTTGCTGGAACCTGCGAAGCATGACGCCGCAAGCGTGGTGATAGCCGAGGATCAGCGCCACGACGAACAGCTTGGCGTGCATCCAGCCATTGCCGGCGCCCAGACCGATCCCATAACCCAGCCAGAGCCACAGACCCAGTGCAACCGCTGGAACAGCCAACAGGGTGGTGAAGCGCATCAGCTTGTGCGCCATGAGCAGCAAGCGCTCGCGCTCGGCAACACTTTCGGGCGGAACCATGGCCAGATTGACAAAAATCCGGGGCAGGTAAAACAGGCCGGCGAACCAGCTGGCGATAAAAACGATGTGGAAGGATTTGACCCAGAGCATGCTGGCAGTTTAGCCCGCCAGGGAGTACTGCACATGCTGCGCCGGGTGGGTTGCGCCTCGGCGACGGACAAAAAAAACCCGGCCCTCAGGGCCGGGTTAGGAAGCCTTTTTGCTGTCACACACTAAGGCACCCGCTCAGGGAGGAAAAGCGGGGGGCTCACCCTTCGGCTCGCCCGAGTGAATGTTACAACACAATGTCCGGATTTTTGTCGCCGCCACTGTCAGATTTGACAAATGGGCCGCAGCGTCAGCCTCAGGAACACCTATGGACTACTACATCATCTTGGCCAGTTCGAACATCACCGCCGTGCCAAGGGCTTCGCGGATGTTGCCCCGGCCCACCTTGGCCATGGAAAACTCGCCAAATCCCGACATGTCGAATGAGCTGTCGTCCGGCGAGATCTCGACGAAAGGGAACTCGAAGACTTCGCGCAGCAGATCCCGGCGGAAGGCATCAAAGTCGTCGTCCTTGATTTCCGAATCCACCACGATCAGGCTGGGCATGCGGCTCTTGATGGCATCGCGGGCTTGTTGGAAATCAACCACACTGTCCGAAGAAATACCTATCTCACGCAGCGCGTCACGCACGTCGGCACGGATCTGCAAGCTCGGTGAAATGGTGAGCACATAGGTACCGGAAAGCGACTTGAACATCGACGAGTGGTCGTCCGACAGGTCCACGGCCGAAATACCGTCGACGGCCTGCACGGTGCGGGTGAACATGGCTGTGAAACTCACACCCTCCTCGTTCACTTCGCGCTCGATCTCGACACCGCCCGACACCATGGCAATCTGGCGGATCAGAATCCAGCTCAGGCTGTCCGTCGACGCAGCGCTTGACGGGGGCACACCGTCATTGGCCACGCGCATCTGCAAACGCGCATGTTGCGGCCAGGCGTTGAGGTCCAGACGCATGTCGACCCGGCTGCCAAACGGCAGCCCCCAGTCAAGCACGGCATTGACGAAGGTATGTGCAATTGTGGGATCGATCAGCACATCCACCTGTTTGAGCTTGCGCCGCAAGGCAATGCCCAGCGTGCCAAGCTCCTGCTTGCGCTCCTGCAACACGTCTTCAACCAGCTTCGCCATGTCCACCTTCTCATGCGACTGGCGGATGCGACCACTGTAGAAACGGTTGATCTGCTGGGCGCTGACACCAGCGAGCTTGATGCGCTCGGCCGGAATGCTCAGGGCCCGATGCTCCAGCTTGTTGATGCGCCCCTTGGCCAGCAACTGATCAATCTGGTTTTCCAGGGAGCTGACGTTTTCGGTGAACTGCTCGGCGAGGCTAGCCACCAGCTCGGGCCAATGGTCGTCGAGCGACCAGGCTTCGGGCGCACCGGCGACCGCCGGTTTGGTACCCACGGGTGGGGTGGCGGAGTTTTTCTTGGTTTGCAACATGGCAGAACTCGGTGAATAAAGAAGCCAGGACCCTATCGACAGTCGCATGCAGCCGGTGCATCCGGTCATGTCACATCACCCCCAGGGCGTTTCGATGCGGACGGCCGATCGGAAGATCAAAAAAATACCTTCGCCAGCCCAGGACAGCCGGCGCACACTTGTATTTTCTTCTTATGAGAGAGTTCAACACAAACTTCTGGGTTTTTCAATCACCCCCATCTTCTTACGAATTGAAACCCGGTAGTTTCAGACACTTTGAGGACTGGATTCAACCGAACCGGGTCGGCCACCCGCGGCGGCTTTGCCACAATACAGGCATGCACATCCCAGCCCCCTACCCCCTGTCCCGCCCCCGCCGCCTGCGGCGTGATGCCTTCACACGCGATCTGGTGCGCGAGCACCGGCTCAGCCCGGCCGACCTGATCTACCCGGTGTTCGTGCTCGATGGGCACGGCCGACGCGAAGCGGTGGGCTCCATGCCGGGCGTGGAGCGCCTGAGCCTGGACCTGCTGCTACCGGTGGCCGAAGACTGCGTGAAACTGGGCATTCCGGTGATGGCGCTGTTCCCGGTGATCGACCCGTCGCTCAAGACGCCCGACGGCCGTGAAGCGCTGAACCCCGATGGCCTGGTGCCGCGCGTGGTGTGCGAACTGAAGAAACAATTTCCCCAACTGGGTGTGATGACCGACGTGGCGCTCGACCCCTTCACCAGCCACGGTCAGGACGGCTTGCTGGACGAGCACAACTACATCCTGAACGACCCCACGGTCGAGATCCTGGTGAAGCAGGCGCTTACACAGGCCGAGGCCGGTGTGGACATGGTGGCGCCCAGCGACATGATGGACGGC
>JAHIQV010000057.1 GCA_018903185.1 Gammaproteobacteria bacterium
CATCGGGCGCGGCAACGACGTGATCGTGCAGGACGCGCTGGAGCGCAAGCTCTACGTGATCCGCAAGACCGCCAGCGGCCACATCCAGTCGCTCAAGCTCAAGCACAGCAAAGAGTATTACGTGGTGAGCATGAGCAGCCGCACCGTGATCTACAAGGGCCTGCTGCTGGCCGACCAGGTGGGCACGTATTACAAGGACCTGCAGGACATCCGCTGCGTTTCGGCCCTGGGTCTGGTGCACCAGCGCTTCTCCACCAACACCTTCCCGGAGTGGCCACTGGCCCACCCGTACCGATACGTCGCGCACAACGGCGAGATCAACACCGTCAAGGGCAACTACAACTGGATGAAGGCCCGCGAAGGCGTGATGTCTTCACCGGTGCTGGGTGCCGACCTGCAGAAGCTCTACCCGATCAGCTTCGCCGGTCAGTCCGACACAGCCACCTTTGACAACTGCCTCGAACTGCTGACCATGGCGGGTTACCCGCTGGCGCAGGCCGTGATGATGATGATTCCCGAACCGTGGGAACAGCACACCACCATGGACGAGCGCCGCAAGGCCTTCTACGAGTACCACGCAGCCATGATGGAACCCTGGGACGGCCCGGCCTCCATCGTGTTCACCGACGGCCGCCAGATTGGTGCCACGCTGGACCGCAACGGCCTGCGCCCCTCGCGCTACTGCATCACCGACGACGACATGGTGATCATGGGTTCCGAGTCGGGCGTGCTGCCGGTGCCGGAAAACAAGATCGTGCGCAAGTGGCGCCTGCAGCCCGGCAAGATGTTCCTGATCGACCTCGAACAGGGGCGCATGATCGACGACGAGGAACTCAAGGCCAACCTCGCCAACACCAAACCCTACAAGCAGTGGATCGAGAACCTGCGCATCCGCCTGGACGACGTGGAGACGCCGGTCGCGGGTGAAGCCGCGCAGGAGCTGCCCATCGGCCAGACCGAACCGCAGTCCACCGGCGCCGAGAGCGTCACGCCCGAGTTGCTGGACCGCCAGCAGGCCTTTGGCTATACGCAGGAAGACATCAAGTTCCTGCTCAGCCCCATGGCTGCCAACGGCGAAGAGGGTATTGGTTCCATGGGCAATGACAGCCCGCTGGCTGTGTTGTCCGACAAGGACAAACCGCTCTACAACTATTTCAAGCAGTTGTTCGCGCAGGTCACGAACCCGCCGATCGACCCGATCCGCGAGGCGATCGTGATGTCGCTGGTGTCCTTCATCGGCCCCAAGCCCAACCTGCTGGACATCAACCACGTCAACCCGCCGATGCGCCTGGAAGTGAGCCAGCCGGTGCTGGACGTGGCCGACATGGCCAAGCTGCGCGACATCGAGGGCAAGACCCAGGGCAAGTTCCGCAGCCACACGCTGGACATCACCTACCCGGTGTTCTGGGGCCGGGAAGGCGTGGAAGCCAAGCTGGCGTCGCTGTGCGCCGAAGCGGTGGATGCGATCAAGAGCGGTCAGAACATCCTGATCATCAGCGACCGCGGCGTGAGCGCCACGCAGGTGGCGATTCCCGCACTGCTGGCGCTGTCCGCCATCCACCAGCACCTGGTGCGTGAGGGCTTGCGCACGTCGGTGGGCCTGGTGGTCGAGACCGGCACCGCGCGCGAAGTGCACCATTTCGCCGTTCTGGCCGGCTACGGTGCCGAGGCCGTGCACCCCTTTCTCGCGATGGAAACCCTGGCCGCGATCTGCAAGGACCTGCCGGGCGACCTGAGCGCTGAAAAGGCGATCACCAACTACGTCAAGGCCATCGGCAAAGGCCTGTCCAAGATCATGTCCAAGATGGGCGTGAGCACCTACATGTCGTACTGCGGCGCCCAGCTGTTCGAAGCCATCGGCCTCAACAGCGAAACGGTGGACAAGTATTTCTCCGGCACGTCCAGCCGCGTCGGCGGCATCGGCGTGTTCGAGATCGCCGAAGAAGCCATCCGCATGCACAAGGCGGCCTTCAGCGACAACCCGGTGCTCGCCACCATGCTGGACACCGGCGGTGAATACGCCTGGCGTGCCCGCGGCGAGGAGCACATGTGGACGCCCGACGCCATCGCCAAGCTGCAGCACAGCACGCGCGCCAACAACTGGAACACGTACAAGGAGTACGCCCAGATCATCAACGACCAGAGCAAGCGCCACATGACGCTGCGCGGCCTGTTCGAGTTCAAGATCGATCCGTCCAAAGCCATCTCCATCGACGAGGTCGAGCCGGCGAAAGAGATCGTCAAGCGCTTCGCCACCGGCGCCATGTCGCTGGGCTCCATCTCCACCGAGGCGCACGCCACGCTGGCTGTGGCCATGAACCGCATCGGCGGCAAGAGCAACACCGGCGAAGGCGGTGAAGACGCACTGCGCTACCGCAACGAACTCAAGGGCATCCCGATCAAGCAGGGCCAGACCATGTCCGACCTGCTGGGCAAGGACACCTTCGAGGTCGACTACGTGCTGCAAGACGGCGACTCGATGCGCTCACGCATCAAACAAGTGGCTTCGGGCCGTTTTGGTGTCACCGCTGAATACCTGAACAGCGCCGACCAGATCCAGATCAAGATGGCCCAGGGTGCCAAGCCCGGCGAAGGTGGCCAACTGCCCGGTGGCAAGGTGTCGGACTACATCGGCAAGCTGCGCCACAGTGTGCCCGGTGTGGGTCTGATTTCGCCTCCGCCGCACCACGACATCTACTCGATCGAAGACCTGGCCCAGCTGATCCACGACCTGAAGAACGTGGCGCCGCACAGCTCCATCAGCGTGAAGCTGGTGTCCGAGATTGGCGTTGGCACCATCGCCGCTGGCGTCGCCAAGTGCAAGGCCGACCACGTGGTGATCGCCGGTCACGACGGTGGCACGGGTGCATCGCCCTGGTCGTCGATCAAGCACGCGGGTTCGCCATGGGAAATCGGTCTCGCCGAAACCCAGCAGACCCTGGTGCTCAACCGCCTGCGCAGCCGCATCCGCGTGCAGGCCGATGGCCAGATGAAGACCGGCCGCGACGTGGTCATCGGTGGCCTGCTGGGTGCCGATGAATTCGGTTTTGCCACGGCGCCGCTGGTGGTCGAGGGCTGCATCATGATGCGCAAGTGCCACCTCAACACCTGCCCGGTGGGTGTGGCCACGCAGGACCCGGTGCTGCGCAAGAAATTCACCGGCAAGCCCGAGCACGTCGTCAACTACTTCTTCTTCATCGCCGAAGAAGCGCGCCAGATCATGGCGCAGCTGGGCATCCGCAAGTTCGATGACCTGATCGGCCGTGCCGACCTGCTGGACACCAAACAAGGCATCGAGCACTGGAAAGCCAAAGGCCTGGATTTCAGCCGCCTGCTGGCCATGCCGGCGGTGCCCGCCGACGTGCCGCGCCTGCACACGCAGAACCAGGAACACGGTCTGGAGAAGTCGCTCGACAACATCCTGATCGCCAAGAGCCGCCCCGCCATCGACAAGGGCGAGAAGGTGCGCTTCATGGAAGCGGCGCGCAACGTCAACCGCTCGGTGGGTGCGATGCTCTCCGGCGCCGTGACCCAGGTGCACGCCGAAGGCTTGCCCGACGACACGATCCACATCCAGCTCGAAGGCACCGGTGGCCAGTCGTTCGGCGCCTTCCTGTGCAACGGCATCACGCTGTACCTGATCGGCGAGGCCAACGACTACACCGGCAAGGGCCTCTCCGGCGGCCGCGTGGTGGTGCGCCCGAGCCTGGACTTCCGCGGCGTGGCGACGCAGAACATCATCGTGGGCAACACCGTGATGTACGGCGCCACCAGTGGCGAAGCCTTCTTTGCCGGCGTGGCCGGCGAACGCTTCGCGGTGCGCCTCTCGGGCGCCACCGCGGTGGTGGAGGGCACGGGTGAC
>JAHIQV010000485.1 GCA_018903185.1 Gammaproteobacteria bacterium
ATGCGCCACCATGTCGAACGCGCCGACGTCATCACCTTCGACCTGCAGGGTTTCCTGCGCGCCCACCCGCTGGTGCGGCGGATGGTGCTGGCGCTCGAATGGCTGCACATCCCTGCGGTGGAGTTCGTCATGCGCGGCTTCGTGATCGCGCTGCCCTTCCTGGGTGACCGCAAAAAGCAAGCGCGTGGCCGTGTGATTGGCGTCGCCTTCGTCCGGCTTGCGGCCTGGGCGCTGCTGGCCTGGTGGTCGCTCAAGGCCGTGGCCCTCTACGCGCTGGCCTACCTGCTGTTCGTGCACCTGCTGCGTTTTGCCGACTGCTTCCAGCACACCTACGACGCCTACCCCATCCTCGACGAAACGCCGATCCCCAAAGACAAGCTGCGTGATCGCGCCTACGAACAGGCCAACACCTTCAGCGACGTGGTGGGCCTGGACGCCAAGTGGCTCAACCTGGTCTGGCTCAACTTCGGTTTCCACAACGCGCACCACGAGCGCCCGGTGGCACCCTGGTACCAGTTGCCCCGGCTGCACCGCGAGCTGTACCCCGCGGGCAATGCCCAGGTGGTCACGGTGGGCGAACTGCTGCGCGCCTACCACCGCCACCGCGTGACCCGCGTGCTCGCCAGCGACTACGGCGCGGTGCTGCCGCCCGGCGTGCCGCACCGCGCCGACGGGTTCATCGGTGCCGTGGGTGTTTCGTTTCTCACCGCTGTATGAACTACGGCCTGCAGGGAAAAACCGTGCTGATCACCGGCGCGGCCGGCGGCATCGGCAGCGCGCTGTCGCGCGCCTTCCTCGCGCAAGGCGCGCGGCTGATGCTGCTGGACCGCGCGGCCGCGCCGCTGGACGCGCTGGTGGGATCGCTGCACAGCAGCCAGGTGCACAGCGCGGTGTGCGATCTCGGCAGCGATGCCCAGGTGACGGCGGTGGCGGCCCAAGTGCAGGAGCGCTTTGGCCAACTCGACGTGTTGATCAACAACGCCGGCATCGAATACCCCACCCCGCTGGACGATGCCGAAGCGGGTTTCATGGCGTGCTGGACCGGTCTGCTCGACAACAACGTGAGCAGCATGGTGCGGCTCACGCAGGCGCTGCTGCCACTGTTGCCGCGCGGCGCGAGCGTGATCAACCAGTCGTCCATCTGGGGCCGCATCGGCGTGGCCGGTTTCTCGGCCTACAGCGCGAGCAAACACGCAGTCGTCGGCCTTACCCGCTCGCTCGCGCTGGAGCTGGGGCCGCGCGGCATCCGCGTCAACGCGGTCTGCCCCGGCTGGGTGCGCACCGACGCGGCGATGCGTTCGCTGACCGCGATGGCCGCAGAGAGCGGTCGCAGCGAGGCCGAGGTCGAGCGTGAGATCCTCGCGCGCCAGGCCGTGCCGACGATGCTCACGCCCGATCAACTCGCGGGCGTGTTCCTCTTCCTTGCCAGCGAAGGCGCCATGCCGCTCACCGGCCAGTGTCTGGTGGCCAGCCACGGCGAGGTGATGGCATGAGCTTTTCAGTGTCTTTGCAGGGCCAGACCGCGCTGATCACCGGCGCCGCCACCGGCATCGGCCGCGCCACCGCGCTGCTGTTCGCGCAGGCCGGCGCGCGCGTGGTGGTCAACCACCGGGGGCAGGACGCCGAAGCCGCTTCGCTGGTGCTAGCCATCGAGGCCGCAGGCGGCCAGGCCATCGCGCTCGATGCCGACGTGAGCGATGCCAGCGCGGTGCAGCGCCTGGTGGACGAGGCCATTGCCGCCTGCGGCGACCTCCACATCCTGGTCAACAACGCCGGCATCATCCAGGAGAAGGCCTTCCTCGACACCACCGAAGCCGACTGGGACCGCATGCTCGGCACCGACCTCAAGTCGGTCTTCCTGATGTGCCGCGCGGTGCTGCCCGGCATGGTGGCGCGCGGCAGCGGCGCCATCGTCAACATCGCGTCCGACCTCGGCATCCTCGGGCGCGAGCGCTACGCCCCTTACTGCACCGCCAAGGCCGGCGTGATCGGCCTCACGCGCTCGCTGGCGCGCGAGTTCGCGCCGCACCAGATCCGCGTCAACGCCATCGCGCCCGGGCCGGTGGCCACCGCCATGGTGTCGCTCGAACACATGAGCGCCGAGTGGGTGGAGAAAGAACTCGCCATCCCGCAGCACCGCCTGGGTGCGCCGGAAGAGATCGCCGCCACGGCACTGTTCCTCGCGTCCGACCTCTCGCGCTTCTACTGCGGCCAGGTGCTTGGTCCCAACGGCGGCTCGGTGATGCCATGAGGATGAAACACCCCTCCGATCGCACCGCCACCGGCGTGCTGCTGTTCTCCGCCTCGCTCTGGGGCCTGTCGTGGGTGCCGCTCAAGTGGTTCATCGCGCAGGGCCTGAGCGGTCCGGTGGTGTCGCTGCTGTCCTATGGCCTGGTGGGCCTGTGCGCGCTGCCCTTCATCTGGCGCGACCGCGCGGCCTGGCGGGCGCAGTGGGGTTACGTGCTCGCGCTGGCGCTGGTGGGCGGCTGGGCCAACACCTCGTTCGTCAACGCGCTGATGATGGGCGACGTGGTGCGGGTGATGTTCCTGTTCTATCTCTCGCCCGTGTGGTCGGTGCTGGGAGGCTGGCTTTTCCTGAAGGAGCGCATTCCGCCCCTGCGCTGGGCCGCGGTGGTGGCCGCCATCGTGGGCCTGTGGATGGTGCTCGGCGGGCCGGGCGC
>JAHIQV010000058.1 GCA_018903185.1 Gammaproteobacteria bacterium
CCAGCCCGACTGGACCACGCTCTGGCGCTTTGCGTCCGAACTCGGCGTGACCTTCTTCGGCGCCGGCGCGGCGTTTTTTGCGAACTGTCTGAAGGCGGGCGTGGACCTGTCGACCTGCGGTGATCTGTCGCAGGTGAGGGCACTGGGCACGACCGGTTCGCCGCTGTCGGAGGACGCGCAGAACTGGGGCACGGCGCAGTTCGCGGCCATCGCTGCAAACGATGCGCAGCGCGACATCTGGTGGTGCAACATTTCGGGTGGAACGGACTTCGCCGGCGCCTTCATCGGCGGCAACCGCGAACTGCCGCAAACGCCAGGCCGCATGCAGTGCCGCCTCATGGGTTGCGCGGTCGAGTCGTGGAACGAGCAGGGCCAGCCCGTCATCGACGAAGTGGGCGAACTGGTCTGCGCGCAACCCATCCCGTCCATGCCGCTGTACTTCGTCGGCGACACCGACAACCAGCGCCTGCTCGGCAGCTACTTCGACATGTACCCGCCCGGCCACGGCCGCAAACCGGGTGGTGGTGATCTCGCCGCAGACGCCGGCGCCGTCTGGCGCCACGGCGACTGGCTGCGCATCCACCCCGACGGCTCCTGCGTCATCTACGGCCGCTCCGACGCCACCATCAACCGCCACGGCCTGCGCATGGGCACGAGCGAGCTCTACAGCGCCGTCGAGGCGCTGCCCGAGGTGCTGGACTCGATGGTCGTGGACCTCGAATACCTGGGCCGCGAAAGCTACATGCCGCTGTTCGTGGTGCTGCGCCCGGGGCTCACGCTGGACGATCCGATGACGGCCAGGATCAACGGCGCCATCCGCACCGCGCTGTCACCGCGCTTCCTGCCCAACGAAGTCCTGCAGGTGGCCGAAATCCCGCGCACGCTCTCGGGCAAGAAGCAGGAGCTGCCGATCAAGAAACTGCTGCTCGGCCAGCCGCTGGAGAAGGTGATCAACAAGGAAGCCATGGCCAACCCGGGTTGCCTCGACTGGTTCGTGGACTTCGCGCGCCGGCGGGCCGATGCCACCCGCATCTGAAGTCCTCAGCGTGCAAGGCCGATCGGGTCCTTCACATGTTGAAACGGTTTGATACTGGTCAAGGCGCCCGCTTTGCAGAACACTCGGGTGGTGATCGCACCGTCGTTCGCCGTGTCCGGCGCGAGCTGTCGATCAGATCGGAGGACCCAGATGAACCGTGGACCTTCCCGTTTGCAGCCTGAGGGCTTGGTCGAGCCCCTGGACATTGATATCGACACCCTGGACCAGGCGCTGATGGAGCTGCTCACCAGCGACTGGCAGACCCTGGACGACGGCGAGCCGCTCGGCAAGGCCGACGACCTGCTGGGCGAGCAGACCGCCGCTTGAAGGCTTGAAGACCTGAGCCTGCGTCGCGCGGGTGACGGATTCCGGAGGCAGCACCGGGCCTACCCCATTCACGGTTGGGCCCGCTGGTTCTATGTTGCGTGTCTCACTTCATTGCAACAGGAGACACCGCATGAGCCACCCGTCCAGCCGCCCCGCCAGCTTCAACCGCCGCCAGATCCTGTCGGCCGCCGCCGCTGTGGCTGCTCCGGCCCTGCTGCCGGCACACGCGTTCGCACAGGACAAGTTCCCCAACCGCCCCATCAAGCTGATCGCGCCCTGGCCCGCCGGTGGCAGCAGCGACGGTGTCATGCGCGCTTTCGCGGACAGCGCCAGCAAGACGCTGGGCGTGCCCGTGATCATCGAGAACAAACCCGGTGTGGGCGGCACGCTGGGCGCGGCCGCCATGGTCGGCGCCGCGCCCGACGGGTACACGCTCACGCAGCTGCCGCTGGGCATCTACCGTCTGCCGCACATGCAGAAAATGCCGTTCGACCCGGTGCAGGACATCAGCCACATCGTCTGCCTCACCGGCTACACCTTCGGCATCGCCTGCACGGCGGACGCACCGTTCAAGACCCTCAAGGAGATGGTGGCCTACGCCAAGGCCAACCCCGGCAAACTCGAATACGGCCACACGGGAACGGGCACCACGCCGCACCTCGCGATCGAAGAGTTCAGCGAGAAAGCCGGCATCCAGCTCAACCCGATCCCGTTCAAGGGCTCGGCCGAAATCATGCAGGCCATCCTGGGCGGCCACATCCGCATGATGAGCGGCACCACCGAGTTCGCGCCGCATGTGCAGAGCGGCAAGCTGCGCCTGCTCGCCACGCTGGGCAGCAACCGCAACAAGGCCTTCCCCGACGTGCCCACGGTCAAGGAAAGCGGTTGGGACACCATCACCGAATCGCCCTTCGGCATTGGCGGCCCCAAGGGCATGGACCCGGCCGTGGTCAAGGTGCTGCACGACGCGTTCAGGAAGACGCTGGACGATGCCAAGGTGCAGGAAACGCTGGACAAGTTTTTCATGCCCACGGTCTACATGAGCACGGCCGACTACACGGCCTACGGCGAGCGCACCTTCAAGACCGAGAAGGCGACCATCGAGCGGCTGGGGCTGGCGAAGAAAAGCTGAGGCGGCCTGGGTGCGGTGGCAGACATCGCGCCGTGTGGGAACCGGGCACACTGAGCCCAACCCACCCGATGCCATGACCACACCCACCACCGCCACCTCGTTCACCCCATCGCCCACGCTGCGGCAGCTGGCCCTCGCGCTGGCCCTGCTGTCGCCATTCGCCGCACCAGCGCAGACCTCCGCGCCACCCGAGCCGCTCCAGACCATAGCCCGGCTCGACGTCGGCCGCTACCTGGGCACCTGGTACGAGATCGCGAAGTATCCCAACCGCTTCCAGCGCCAGTGCGTGGCCGACACGAGCGCGTTGTACCGGCTGCGCGACGACGGCCAGCTCGACGTCATCAACCGCTGCCGCCAGGCCAACGGCGAAGTGGCCGAAGCCGTGGGCCGTGCGCGCCAGGACGGCCCCGCCGATTCGCCCAAACTCGAAGTGCGCTTCGCCCCCGCCTGGCTGTCGTGGCTGCCCATGGTCTGGGGCAACTACTGGGTCATCGACCTCGACACGGACTACCAGCTGGTCGC
>JAHIQV010000486.1 GCA_018903185.1 Gammaproteobacteria bacterium
GACTGCGCATCCACCAGGCCAGCGTGCCCTGGGCCAGCACCAGCGCGGCGTAGGTGAACATCTTGCCGTCGCGGCCAAACAGGATCAGCCCCCCCAGCAACACGAGCACACCAGCCCCCGCCAGCAAAACCACCTCAACCGCCGGACGCCAGCGCACCGGGCGCTTGCCGTGGCCGATGCGCGGCCCCAGCCACAACAAAGCAGCCATCACCAGAGCCGGCGCGACGAAGTTGGCGAGGTGCCCAAGCAGGGCGAAAAATGTCATGTTGGGCGTGCCGGAACGTCAAAGAGCCGGCAATTTTATAATCGGGCCATGTCTGTCTGGGCCCTCGGCATCAACCACCACACCGCTCCGCTCGATTTGCGGGGCCGGTTTGCCTTCGCGCTCGACCAGATCCAGCCCACGTTGAACGGTTACCGCCAGAGTCTGGCGCGTCAACCCGAGGCCACATTGCTCTCCACCTGCAACCGCACCGAGCTCTACGGAGCGGGTGATCAGGCCGCCGTGGAGCCCACGCTGGAGTGGCTGGCGCACACCGGCGGCGTGAGCACCCACGTGTTGCGTGACCACGCCTATGTGCTGCGCGAAGACCAGGCCGCGCGCCACGCCTTCCGCGTCGCCAGCGGGCTCGACAGCATGGTGCTGGGCGAGGCCCAGATCCTGGGGCAGATGAAGGACGCGGTGCGCGCCGCCGACGAGGCTGGCGCCCTGGGCACCACGCTGCACCAGCTGTTCCAGCGCTCGTTCGCGGTGGCCAAGCAGGTGCGCACCTCGACCGAGATCGGCGCCCACTCCATCAGCATGACCGCCGCCGCCGTGCGGCTGGCGTCCCAGCTGTTCGAAGACCTGAAAGACATCAAGGTGCTGTTTGTCGGCGCCGGCGAGATGATCGAACTCGCCGCCACGCACTTCGCGGCCAAGACACCCAAGGCCATGGCGATCGCCAACCGCTCGCTGGAGCGCGGTGAAAAGCTCGCCGGCCGCTTCGGCGCCGAGGTGATGCGTCTGGCCGACATTCCGGACCGCCTGCACGAGTTCGACGCCGTGGTCAGCTGCACCGCCAGCACCCTGCCCATCATCGGCCTGGGCGCCGTCGAACGCGCTCTCAAGAAGCGCAAACACCGCCCCATGTTCATGGTCGATCTGGCCGTGCCCCGCGACATCGAGATCGAGGTCAAGGGCCTGAGCGACGTCTACCTCTACACCGTGGACGACCTCGCCAGCGTCGTCCAGACCGGCAAGGACAGCCGGCAGGCCGCGGTGGCGCAGGCCGAAGCCATCATCGACGCCGGCGTGCTCAGCTTCATGCACTGGATGGAGCAGCGCAACCCGGCCAACGGCATGGTGCCGCTGATCCAGCAGATCCACGCCCAGGCTGACGCCTGGCGCAGTGCTGAAATGGCGCGCGCCAAAAAGCTGCTGGCTCGCGGTGAACCGGTCGACGCGGTGCTGGAAGCCATGTCGCGCGGCCTCACGCAAAAGATGCTGCACGGTACCCTGGCCGAGCTGCGCGCGGGCGATGCCGACACGCGCGCAGCCACTGCGCAGACCGTCTCGCGCCTGTTCCTGCGCGACGACCCCGTCAAGCCGCCGCGGAATTCCTAGCGCCCCGGCCTGCCACCGCGCGCCGGTCCGCACCAGCGCGTCAGCCACCCCGCCGCTCCCTCGGCGCCCCCGACCCCCTTTGCCCGCTCCATGAAACCCTTCGTCCGCGACACCCTGATGCGCCAACGCGCCCGGCTCCACGAGCTGGACGCCCTGCTGGCCGCGCCCGACGTGGTGGACAGCATGGACCGCTTTCGCGCACTCAGCCGTGAACACGCCGAAGTGGGCGCCGTGGTCGAAGTGTTCAACCGCTACCTGCAGCGTGAAGCCGATCAAACGTCCGCCACCGAGCTGCTGCAGGACCCGGACATGGCCGAGATGGCCGAAGAAGAAATCCAGAGCGCCCGCGCCGATCTGGAAACGCTCGACGCCGAACTGCAGCAACTGCTGCTGCCCAAAGACCCGGACGACGAGCGCAACGCCTTCATGGAAATCCGCGCCGGCACCGGCGGCGACGAGTCAGCCCTGTTCGCTGGCGATCTGGCGCGCCTCTACACCCGCTACGCCGAAGCCCAGCGCTGGACGGTCGAGGTGGTGAGCGAATCGCCGAGCGAACTCGGTGGCTACAAGGAGGTGGTGCTGCGCGTCGTGGGCCACGGTGCCTACGGCAAGCTGCGCTTCGAATCGGGCGGCCACCGCGTGCAGCGCGTGCCGGTCACCGAAACGCAGGGCCGCATCCACACCAGCGCCGCCACCGTGGCCGTGATGCCCGAACCCGACGAGACCGAGGCCATCAAGCTCAACCCGAGCGAGCTGCGCATCGACACCTACCGCGCCAGCGGTGCCGGTGGACAACACATCAACAAGACCGATTCGGCCGTACGCGTGACCCACCTGCCCACCGGCATCACCGCCGAATGCCAGGACGGCCGCAGCCAGCACAGC
>JAHIQV010000487.1 GCA_018903185.1 Gammaproteobacteria bacterium
GCACGGGCCGACAAAACCAAATACCCCAACCATGCCGACAGCCAGACCTGTGCCAACTGCGGGCTGTACCAGGGCACGGCCGGCGCGGACGCCGGGCCTTGCCCGTTGTTCGCGGGCAGGCAGGTGGCGGCCCAGGGCTGGTGCGCGTCTTACGTGAAAAAGCCGGCCTGACCGCCCGCCACGCTGACCCCGCCCTTATTCGGGGTTCGAATTGGGCTACAATGCCGACCGCGTTGGCGATATAGCTCAGTTGGTTAGAGCGCAGCATTCATAATGCTGATGTCGGTGGTTCAAGTCCACCTATCGCCACCAGAATTACAAAAAGCGGACCCCGGCGACGGTGTCCGCTTTTTTTCTTGCCCGCCCGATTCATGGCCATCAAATCCACCATCTTCAAGGCGAACCTGCAGATCGCAGACATCGACCACGGCTACTACGCCGACCACGCGCTCACCCTTGCCCGCCACCCGAGCGAGACCGACGAACGCATGATGGTGCGCCTGACGGCCATGGCCATCCACGCCCACGAGCTGCAGGACACCTGCAAGGGCGACGGCACGCTGACCTTTGGCGCCGGCCTGTCGGACCCGGACGATCCCGATGTTTCGCTGACCGATTACACCGGCCGCAAGCGCATCTGGATCGAGGTCGGCCAGCCCGAGGACAAACCGGTGTCCAAAGCCTGCAGCAAGGCCGATGCGGTGATCCTGTACGCCTTCGGCTCGGCGGCCGACGTCTGGTGGCGCGGCATCGAGACCAAGCTCGCGCGACTGGAGAAACTGCAGGTCTGGCGCCTGCCCACCGAGGTGGCGCCCGCGCTGGCGGCCATGGCCGAACGCAGCATGCAGCTGCAGGCCACCGTGCAGGAAGGCGCGCTCACGCTCAGCAGCACGCGGGGCAGCGTGCACATCGAACCGATCCGCTGGAAATAAGCCCGCGCTTCAGGCCCGGTGTTTGCCGGGCGTCCAGCCCTGGCTGCCCAGCGCCTGCTTGGCCACCTGTTGCGGCACCGCCTCCAGCGGCGTGGCCAACATGCGAGAATGCAAGGCCTCGCGCCTGCCTTGCGCGAGCGGTCATCCCCGCCCACCCACAGCCTCTGGATCGATACCATGAACCGCTGCTTTTCTGCCCGCTTCCGCGCCGCCCGGCGCACCACCACGCTCGCGATCGGCCTGCTGGCCTTCGGCCTGGCGCCCGCGGCCCTGGCCCAGAACCAACCGCGCACCTTTCCGGACAAGGCCCTGCGCGGCACGCTGGTCGTGGTGCAGCCCCCCGTGATCCAGCTGGACGGGAAAACCGCCCAGCTCTCGCCCGGCTCCCGCATCCGGGGCACCAACAACATGCTGTTGATGTCGGGCGGACTGGTGAACCAGAAACTGCTCGTCAACTACACCGTGGAGCCCAACGGCCTGGTGCACGACGTCTGGATCCTGACCGAGGCTGAAGCCGCCCTGAAACGGCCCACGGCCGCACAAGCCGCCGGCAACTGACGGCACCACGAGTCCGGTCCCAAGACCCCTCTGGCCGCGGCGACCGCCGCTGCTTTTCCTGCTACCCCATCCGGCGCGTGCCCTGCAGCGCGCACCTTCGTTTCCCCACGATCATGAGCAAAAAAGTCTTTATCAAAACCTTCGGCTGCCAGATGAACGAGTACGACTCGGACAAGATGGCCGACGTGATGAACGCCGCTGAAGGCTACGAGCCCACGCAGGATGTGAACGAGGCCGACCTGATCCTCTTCAACACCTGCTCGGTGCGCGAGAAGGCGCAGGAAAAGGTGTTTTCCGACCTCGGGCGCGTGCAGCACCTGAAGAAAAAGGGTGTGCTGATTGGTGTCGGCGGCTGCGTGGCCAGCCAGGAGGGCGCCGAAATCATCAAGCGCGCGCCCTATGTGGACGTGGTGTTCGGTCCGCAGACCCTGCACCGCCTGCCCGAACTGCTGGCCCGGCGCGAAAGACAAGCCCGCCCGCAGGTGGACATCAGTTTCCCCGAGATCGAGAAGTTCGACCACCTGCCGCCCGCGCGGGTCGACGGCGTTTCGGCCTTCGTGTCGATCATGGAAGGCTGCTCCAAATACTGCAGCTACTGCGTGGTGCCGTACACGCGCGGCGACGAGGTGAGCCGCCCGTTTGAGGACGTGCTGGTGGAGATCGCCGGCCTGGCCGACCAGGGCGTGCGCGAGGTCAACCTGTTGGGACAGAACGTCAACGCCTACCGCGGCAAGATGGGCGACACGGCCGAGATCGCCGACTTCGCGCTGCTGCTCGAATATGTGGCCGACATCCCGGGCATCGAGCGCATCCGCTACACCACCAGCCACCCCAACGAGTTCACGCCGCGCCTGATCGAGGCCTACGCGAAGATCCCGAAACTGGTGAACCACCTGCACCTGCCGGTGCAGCACGGCTCGGACCGCATCCTCATGGCCATGAAGCGCGGCTACACCGCCATGGAATACAAGAGCACGGTGCGCAAGCTGCGCGCGATCCGGCCCGATCTGGCCATGAGCAGCGACTTCATCGTCGGCTTCCCCGGCGAAACCGAAGAAGACTTCGGCAAGCTGATGAAGCTGATCGACGACATCGGTTTCGACATCAGCTTCAGCTTCATCTTCAGCCCGCGCCCGGGCACGCCCGCGGCCAACCTGCCCGACGACACGCACCACGCCGTGAAACTCAAGCGCCTGCAGCACCTGCAGGCCGTGATCGAAGCCAACGTGGCGCGCATCAGCGCCAGCCGGCAAGACACGGTGCAGCGCATCCTGGTCGAAGGGCCGTCGCGCAAATCCACGGCCGAGGTGCCCGAGCTCATGGGCCGCACCGAATGCAACCGCGTGGTCAATTTCGCCGCCGGACCGAACGCCGCCCGTCTGGTGGGCCAGATGATCGACGTGCGCATCACCGAAACCTTTGCGCATTCGCTGCGCGGTGAAGTGATGGTGAGCGAAACCGCATGAGCCTCCACCGGGCCGTACCGAAGGCGCTCGGCCCCGCAGTGCGCAGCGCGGAGGGCAGTCCCGTGAGCGCTCCCTTGACCCGGGGCACCCGGTGTTGAAAGCCACGCTGCGGTTTTCCTTCCCCCAGTTGCTGCTGGTGGCCTTTGTGCTCATCGGCGCGCTGCTGGGTGCGGCAGCCCTGCGCGCGCTGTTTTCGCTCGACACGATCATGGCGCAGAGCCGGGAGAGCACCACCCAGGCGATCGCGCTGAGCACCGCGGCCCAGTCGCTCAGCGAGCGCAGCCTGACCATGGAACGGGCCGCCCGCCAGGCCCTGGTGCTGGGCGACCGCCAGCTGCGGCAGCGTTTTGAAGAAGCGGCCGGCCACGCCAGGGACATCCTGCGCCGGCTCGAAAGCAACGAACTGCCGCCCGAGTTCTCGCGCCAGTGGCTGCAGCAGCTGAGCGACGTCGAGGCGCTGCTGGACGGTTCGCCGGACACCGCGCTCGACCGCGAGCGCGCCGTGGCCCGCGCCTTCCGCGAGCTCGACGGCCACAGCGCGGCGATTGCCCAGCAGGTCCAGGCCATCATCGGCAACCGCAACGATGCGCTGCAGGACCGGGTCGAGAAAAGCCGCCGGCAGTTGACGCAACAGGTGCTGGGCTCCATCGCCCTGGCCGCCGTGATGGCGCTGGGGTTTGGCGTCTGGCTGGCCCGGCCGTTCCAGCGGCTGGAGAAAGCCATCGTGGGCCTGGGCGAGAACCGGCTCGACCTGCCGATCGACATCCCCGGCCCGCCCGATGTGCGCCGTGTCAGCCAGCAGCTGGAGTGGCTGCGTCTTCGACTCACCGAACTCGATGCCGACAAGGCCCGTTTCCTGCGCCATGTCTCGCACGAACTCAAGACGCCTCTGGCCTCGCTGCACGAGGGCGTGGCGGTGCTGGGCGACGGCGTGGCCGGGCCGCTCAACCCCAGCCA
Source organism: Gammaproteobacteria bacterium (assembly GCA_018903185.1). Classification (GTDB taxonomy): domain Bacteria; phylum Pseudomonadota; class Gammaproteobacteria; order Burkholderiales; family Burkholderiaceae_C; genus Hydrogenophaga. The sequence continues at coordinate 3,914 of JAHIQV010000487.1, forward strand.
GGCCGAGGTGGTGAGCATCCTGCAGCACAACACCCAGTTGCTGCAACACCAGATCGAGGCGCTGCTGCGCTTCAACGCCGCGGCTTTTGAAGCCCGCCAGCTCCAGCGCGAACCCACCGACCTGCTGGCCCTGGTGGAAGAACAGATCGAAACCCAGCGCCTGCGCTGGCAGTCGCACCAGCTCAGCGTGCGCGCCGAAGGTCCGTCGATGGTGTTGCCGGTGGATCGCGAGAAGATGGCCTCGGCCATCGGCAACCTGCTGTCGAATGCGATCCGTTTTTCTCCCCATGGCGGACTGGTCCGCCTGGTGCTGCAGGACGACGCGGGCCGGGCCTGTCTCGACGTGATCGACCAGGGTCCCGGGGTGGCCGAGGCCGACCGCGACCGTGTTTTTGAACCTTTTTACCGGGGCGAACGCCAGCCCACGGACACGGTGAGGGGCACCGGCATCGGCCTGTCCATCGTGCACGAGTACATTGGAGCGCACGGCGGCCGGGTCCAGTTGCTGCCCGCGCGCCACGGCGCCCATTTCCGCATCGAATTGCCCCATGCCAGTTGATACCTTCCAGCGAGCGTTCCGCCGCGTCCACCTGAAGAACCGGTCCCGTCGCGTCGCCCTGTGCCTGAGCGCTGCCGTGTGCCTGAGCGCCTGCGCCACACCGGAACCCGCTCCCGCACCACCGCCGGTACCCGCCATCGAACCATCCCCCACGACCGCCACCACGGCAGTGGCCACCCCACCGGCACCGATGCCCCCCGCGCTGGCCTCCGGGGATCGGGACAGCCCGCCGGCCGGGGATGCCCTCACACCGCCGGCCCTGGAGTCGGTGCTCGCCTACGCCGACCGTCTGCGGGGTCTGCCAGCGAACGGCCTGAACCAGGAACAGGCTGCGCTCGGTGAACCCGGCAACCTGCCGGTGCGCCAGATCCAGCTCGCGCTGGTCCTGATGCACAGCCACCAGCCCGCCGACACGGCCCGCGCGCTGGGCCTGCTGCAGCGCGTCATGGCCCACCCGGCCCCGGACAGTGCGCCCCTCAAGCCGCTGGCCCGGCTGCTGGCAGCCCGCCTGCTCGATCAGCGTCGCCTGGAAGACAGCGTGGAGCGGCTGTCGCAGCAACTGCGCGACAGCCAGCGCCGCATCGAGGTGCTGAGCGACCGGCTCGAAGCCATGCGCGCCATCGAACGCAGCCTGACACCGCGTGGTGCCGGGCGAGCACCGAAGCCATGAGCACGCCAGTCAGCCCACCGTCCCCGGCGCCTGGCGCGGCGCGCGCGCGCCTGCTGGTGGTGGACGACGATGCCGACATGCTGCGCCTGCTGTCGATGCGGCTCGGGGCGGCGGGCTACCAGGTCACGGCGGTCGGTTCGGCCGAAGCCGCGCTGAGCCAGCTCGACATCGAGCGCCCGCAGCTGGTGTTGTCGGACGTGCGCCTGCCCGGGCGCGATGGCCTGGCACTGTTCGACGAGATCCGGGCCCGCCACCCCTCGCTGCCGGTGATCCTGCTCACCGCGCACGGCACCATCCCCGATGCGGTGGAGGCCACGGCGCGGGGTGTCTATGGCTACCTCACCAAACCCTACGAAGCCCGGGAACTGCTGGAAAAAATCGCCCAGGCCCTGGCCTTGGGCGCACCGGCCAGCCCGAGCCACCCTGCCGACGAACAATGGCGTGCCGAGATCGTCAGCCGCTCCAACCGCATGGCCGATCTGCTGGCCGAGGCCCGCATGGTCGCCCAGTCCGACGCCAGCGTGCTGCTGCGGGGCGACAGCGGCACCGGCAAGGAATTGCTCGCCCGCGCGATCCACCGGGCCAGCCCGCGCGCCA
>JAHIQV010000488.1 GCA_018903185.1 Gammaproteobacteria bacterium
CGAGCCCGGCATCGGGCGTGAAGGTGAAGGTGTGCGCCAGATCCGGGTTGCCCACCCACTGCGGCGCTTTGCCGGCGCGCAAGCGAGCGAAGAACACCGCTTCGAGCAAGCTCAACCGGGCACCCGGGCCATAGAAGTCGGCCGAGCGCGCGATCAGCGCCTGCAGCTCGCCGCGCCGCATGGCGCCGAGCAGCGTGGAGGCGATGGCCGCGCGCACCTCACCCTTGCGACTGCAGGGGTTGAACGGCGTGTCTTCGGTCATGGCGCCGTCCACCCGGCCATAGGCGTAGACGTTGTCGAAGAACACCAGGCGCGCACCGTGGCGGCGGCAGGCATCGATGGTGTTCTGCATCACCCGCGGCCAATGCGCCTGCCAGACGGCCGCGTCGTAGGCCAGCCCCGCCACCAGGTACACCACCTCGCTGCCGGCCACCGCCTCGGCGGTGGCGCTCGCATCCAGCAGGTCGGCGGTCTTCAGCTGATCTCTGGCCTGCACCGCCGCCGGATGGCGCCCCACCTGCCGGATGTGCCGTCCATCGCGAGCCAGTTGCAGCGACAGCTCGCGGGCGATCACGCCACCCGCGCCCAGGACCGTGTGCAGGCCGGAGCCCGAAGAAGAAGCAGTGTGTGGTTCAGCCATGCGGTCATTGTGGGCGCCCGGATCGGGCGGCACAATCCACCGGATGTGCACACCGGTTGTGCATTTCTGAACATGTCCGACTTCAACTGGCAGCTGATTCCTTCGTTCCTGGCGGCGCACCAGCATGGCAGCCTGCTGGCCGCGGCGCGTGCGCTGGGCATCAGCCAGCCCACGGTGGGCCGGCATGTGACGCAACTGGAAGCGCAACTCGGCACGCCGCTGTTCGAGCGCACAGGTCGGGGGCTCGTGCCGACACCCGCCGCCCTGCGGCTGGCCGAAGCGGCGCGGGCCATGGAGGCCGGCGCGCAGACGCTGATGCGCGGTGCGCAACAGGCCCAGGCCACGCTCTCGGGCACGGTGCGCATCTCGGCCAGCCAGCCGGTGGCCTGTTTTCTGCTGCCGCCGCTGCTGGCCCAGATGCGCACCGCATTGCCCGGCATCCAGATCGAGCTGGTGGTGAGCAACGCGGTGAGCGACCTGCTGCGCCGTGAGGCCGATGTGGCGATCCGCATGCTGCGTCCGGCGCAGGGCACGCTGGTGGCGCGGCGCATCGGACAGGTGGGCGTGAGCGCCTGCGCGCACCGCGGCTACCTGGCCCGGCGCGGTACGCCATTGACGCCCGCCGATCTGCTGGCCCATGAGCTGGTGGGCAATGACCGCGTGCAGGAAATCTACCGGGGATTCGCGGCCATGGGTCACCCGGTGGGGCCGGAACAGTTCGCGCTGCGCACCGACGACCTGATCGCCTACTGGGCCGCGGTGCGCGCCGGCCTGGGCATCGGCTTCGTGGCCAGCTACCTGCTGCGTCACGACCCGTTGCTGGTGGCGGTGCTGCCCGATCTGCCGGTGCCGGCGATGCCGGTCTGGCTGGTGGTGCACCGCGAGATCCGCACCAGCCGGCGCATCCGTGCGGTGGTGGATTTTCTGGCGCGCGAATTGCCGCCGATGTTGTGAACGGACCGGCATGGAACCCTTCAAGAACCTCATCAACACCGGCACAGTGCAACGCGCTGGGCAACACCTGCAACGCGTGTGGCCGGCGTTCGACCGTCAGGGCTTTGAACTCCGCGCCGCCAGTGGCCTGGACGCCCTCGAATTCAAGGCCCGCGCCATGCAGATCGCCGACGCGCTGGAGGCGGCCCTGCCCGCCGACTTTGCCGACGCCGCCAGCGTGCTCGAAGCCAGCCTCGCGCCGCCCATTCCACTGGACGCTCGGGGCGAACCTGCGGGCCTGAGCGACGCCCAGAGCGAACAGGGCCTCTCGGGCTGGATCGTGTGGTCCATGGGGGACTGTGTGGCCCGCCGCGGCATGGGCGATGTGCCACGCGCCCTGCGCTGCCTGCACGCGCTCACGCAGCGTTTCTCGGCCGAGTTCGCGATCCGCCCTTTCATCCAGCGGGCACCTGACACGGTGCTGGCGACGCTGGCGCAATGGGTCGAAGACCCGAGCGCCCACGTGCGCCGGCTGGTGAGCGAAGGCAGCCGCCCGCGCCTGCCCTGGGGTTTGCGGCTGCAGGCGCTGGTGGCCGACCCCACGCCCACGCTGCCCCTGCTGCGCGCCCTGCAGGACGACCCCAGCGCCTACGTGCGCCGCAGCGTGGCCAACCACCTGAACGACATCGCCAAGGACCACCCCGAGCTGGTCGCCGACTGGGTGCACCAACACCTGCGTGCCGCCAGCCCGGCGCGCACGGCCCTGTTGCGCCACGCCAGCCGCAGCTTGATCAAACAGGGCCACGCGCCCACCCTGTCCGCCTGGGGTGTGGGCCAGGGCCTGCGGGGCACGGTCTCGCTCGGCCTATCGGCCACCCGCGCCGCGGTGGGCGGCGAAATCGCGCTGGCGGTCTCGCTGGCGTCCAGCAGCCCGCAGCCGCAGGACCTGCTGGTGGACTACGTGGTTCACCACGTGCGCGCCAACGGGTCCACCTCGCCCAAGGTGTTCAAGGGCTGGAAGCTCACGCTGGGGCCCCGCGAGCAGCGCACACTGAGCAAACGCCACAGCCTGCGCCCGGTCACCACACGGGTGCTCTACCCCGGTCCGCACCGCATCGAACTGCAGGTGAACGGCCAGACACTGGCCCAGGCGGACTTCGATCTGATGAACTGATCCCGCCGTCCGCCCCTCGGATCACCCCTCTCAGGGCGCAATGCGTCACACCGCTGATGCATCCACACCAAAAATGGCGCCCCAAGGCCGGCGTTGTCACTTTTGACAGGCTGCCAGCGCCCCGCAGGGCCCGCGCCGCTAAGGTACCGGTTGCACCCGCTGGCCCAAGGACCGACGGCGGGTCCTTGTCACACACCCCAAGCCATGAGATTCCAGCAACTGCTTCAACGCCTGCCCTGGCTGCTCTCGTTCATGCCCAACCGTTCCGCGCCGGGGACACCGCGTCTGTCCACGCCGGGCCCGACCACCGCCCTGCGGCCCGAGCGCCTCGACACCCGGGCAGCGGTCATTCACCACCTGGAATGGTGTGTGCTCTTCAACGAACACCTGGCGGTGGATTCGACCCACACCCACGGCATCAGGCCGCTGCCCGATGCGCACCACTGCGATCTCGGCCAGTGGCTGGCCCGGATGCACCCGCGCATGACCGACCGGGACCCACGCTTCCTCGACCTGCAGCAGGAGCACCTCCGGCTTCACACCATGGCGTCTCAGGCGCTGGCGCTGGCCCGCAACAACCGCATGGCCCGCGCGAGCACCCTGCTCAACACCGACTTCGAGCGCAGCCGCGCCAAAGTGCTGGGCCTGCTGCGCGAGATGCAAAGGGATTGACAAGAGCCCCCCTGCGCCGCTGTGCGGCTTCCTCCCCGGGGAACCACGCCCTTGGCCCGGCGAAGCCGGAGCCCCGGCGTGTGCTGGAAGCGCGCCGATAGCGCCCGATCGAGATCAGCGAGCTATACGCGGTGAGTGAGCGCGGCGGGCAAGCTCAAGCGCCGTGGCACTTTTTGTATTTTTTTCCGCTGCCGCAGGGGCAGGGATCGTTGCGGCCCGGCTCCACCGCCTTGCGCGCCGGCTCCACGCGCGGCCCCAGGCTCTGCCAGATCTGGCGCAGGTCGTACACCGCCCAGATCGCCGCACCAAACGCATTCAGGCGCTCGTCGCTCACGCTCGGCGGGCCGTCTTCGCTGTGCATGCACACCGTGGGTTCGTCGGTGTCGTCTTCGGTCAGGACCACGATCGCTTCCAGCGCATCGTTGAGCATGGCCACGACTTCCTTGTCGCGCGGCTCGGCCCATTCTTCGGCCCAGTTTTCCACCACGAACATGAAGCCCAGCGCCCAGACCTGCGCAAACGCCGGCAGCTCCTGATCGCCGATTTCGGCGCGTTCCGCCTCGGGCAAACCCGCGACGGCGCCGCGCACGTCCATCACCTCGGGGTGGTAGCTGCGTTCGTCCTCCAGCGTCTCCACATTCGCCCCCAGCGCGCTGGCCACCTCGTTCCAGCGGCGTGTCCAGAGGGTCATGAACTGCGCGTACTGCGCTTCATCGGCGAACCAGGTGTCGCCTTCTTCGCCGCTGGCCACGCCGGGCTGGCTGTCGCCCGTGCCCAGCAACAGGGGCAGGAACTCGTCGGGCAACACCAGGCGGCGCGTGCACAGCAGCGCGGCCATGGCGCCTTCGCAGAACTCCCACTGCGGCACGTCTTCGCCGCGCGTGCGCAGGTCGTCCAGGATGGCGTCCAGCGCGTCAAAGTCTTCGTTGTCCATCGGCTGGATCGGGGTTTCAGAGGTCATGTTGAAGCGGGGTCGGGTTTTACGTTGCGGGCAGTGTAGTCCCTCACCCCTCTGAAGGCCCGCCTGCTCGAACGCCACAAACGCCCTCGACCCGGTGCGCCCTCCTGAGCCTGTTCATTCTGGTGGGTTTCTGCATCGGCGGCTTCGGTTCACGCGGCAGAAGATCCGGCCCGAAAGCCGCCCGGGCTTTCTGGCGAGCGACTCCGGGGCCACGCCACTCAGTGCAGGGCAGGAGCCTGTGGCCCCCGCACCAGCCGACCAGGCAGCAGTCCGGTCGGCACGCCACCTCGGTACACGACAGCGCCACTCACGATCGTGGCGGTGTAGCCATCTGCGCGTTGCACGAGGCGCCGTCCGCCGCTCGGCAGATCATGGGCCACCTCCGGCGCGTGCAGATGCAGGCGATCCAGATCGAAAAGGTTCAGGTCCGCCTTGTAGCCGGGAGCGATGAGCCCGCGGTCCTCAAGACCCACCGCACGTGCGGTGTCGCAGCTGAGCAGCTTCACCACCGCGGGCAAGGGCAGACGCTCGCCACGAGTCCGGTCACGGACCCAGTGCGTGAGCATGAAGGTCGGATAGCTTCCGTCACAGATCGTCCCGCAGTGGGCACCGCCGTCGCCCAGCCCGAGCACCGAACCCGGGTGACGCATCATGCCCAGTGATGAATCGAGTGAACCGTGTTCGTAGTTGCACAGGGTCACGTAGAGATTGTTGCGCCCGTTTCGCTCGAGCATGAGATCGTAGGCAAGCTCTTCCGGTGAGACCGCCAGACGTTTTGCCCGAGCCGCAATGCTCTGCCCGACCGGCTGCTCGTAGTCCGGCGGATCGCCGAGCAGGAACATGTGGTCGAACTCCCGCGCCAGGCGCCCCAGCACGATGGTCGGATCGGGATCGGCTGATTCCGCCAGGATGCGCGCGCGAACCTCAGGCCGCTGCAGTTCACGAATCTTCTCGTCGAAGGGCAACTGTGCCAGCTTGACGTAGGACCCGCAGGTGTAGAACGTGTTCAGCGTCAACTCGTGTCCCAGCATCACGCCAATCGCCCGGCTGAGGACCTGGGCCTTGATCGGGAGCCCGGCGGAGGTGGCCTCGGCCGCCCAGTCAAGTACGTCGTGCCAGCGCAGCGTCATCGGGCCGTAGCCGCCCTCCAACAGCGAGACCGACAGCGGCCGCCCCGCACGCTGCACCAGCCGGCGCAGCAATGCAAAGGTCTGCTCGGGGTCGTCGAAATCGCTGATCAGCTGCATGACGCCCTTGCCCGACGCCTTGAGGGCTTGCGCGAGTGCCATCAGCTCGTCGTCGGCCGCCTCGAAGCTCGGTGTGGACTTGCCGTCGGCGGAGCGGTGGAAGAATGTGCGCGATGTTGAAAAGCCCATCGCACCCGCCGCCACAGCCTCGCGCACGATGCGGGCCATCTGCTCCAGATCGGCCGGCGTCGCGGGCTCCCGGTCTGCGCCGCGCTGGCCCATCACATAGACACGGACAGGGGCGTGCGGCACGTAGGCGCAGATGTCCATGTCGTACCGTCGGGTAGCGAGAAAATCAAGGTACTGGGGAAACGTCTCCCAGGTCCATGGCAATCCGTCCACCAGCACCGGGTGGGGGATGTCTTCGACACCTTCCATGAGACCAATGAGCATCTCATGCTGATCGGGCCGACATGGGGCGAAGCCCACTCCACAATTGCCCATCACGACAGTTGTCACACCGTGGCTTGATGAAGGTATGAGGCGATCCGCCCAGGTGACCTGCCCGTCGTAGTGCGTGTGAATGTCGACGAAGCCGGGGGTGACCACCAGCCCTTGCGCGTCGACTTCATCGCGTCCACGCACTGAGAGCGTCCCGACCTCGACAATGCGCCCGCCGGAGATGGCGATATCGGCCTCGAAGGCCTCGGCCCCAGTCCCGTCGACGATCCGACCGTTTCTGACAACCATGTCCACATCGTGTGCCATGTCTTGGCCCTCCACGGTCACGTTTTCACGTTTCGCAGCAGATCACGAACGCCGGTCTATGAGCCCAATGCCCTGCAGGTCGTCGCCCAACCCCGGAAAACCCGACCAGGCAACGGGCTACACGGGCTCTCGCAAGCCAGCAGTTGGACCGCGTGCGTGAACGGGTTCTTTATAAACACTATCGCCTCGGGACGGAAGAGACCCCTTTGCAGGGGGTCGCTTTTTGTTCGCTGGCATGGACGCTCTGGGGTCATGCGGCATCCGCGCGAGATGGGTGCGAGCGAGGCACACACCCGGCCCAGGCGCATGCCGTCTGAGCGACC
>JAHIQV010000059.1 GCA_018903185.1 Gammaproteobacteria bacterium
GCCCATGGACGGGGTGGTGATGCGTTCGCGCATGGCCAGAAGCTCGCGCAGGCGCTGGTTCTCCAGCGCCAGTTGCTCCACCTGCAGGGCCCGCTCGGACTGGGCGGCGAGTCGTTGCATCGCTGCGCCCTCACTTTGTTGTGCCTGGTGCAGACTGGTGAAATAGCCGCCCGCCTGGCCCACCGCCTGGACCGGTTGCAACACCAGCCACTGCAGGGGATACAACACCGTCGCCACGGCGCCGCGCACCGGCGCGGTGATGCGAAAACGCAGGTCGGCCACCATCAGGAACAAGGCCACGGCGCTGAACACCATGAGCTTGGACAGGGCCGAAGGCCCCTGCTTGAAAAAGGGGGGCGGGGTGCGGTCCAGGGTGCCCAGTGGCATGTCGGAAAAGGCTCGCGGTGGTGCGGTCAGGCCGGAAACCGGCGCGGGGCTTATTCGCTGGTGAAGATGGTGCCCAGGCGTTCCATGCGCTCCAGGGCCATGCCGCAGCCGCGCACCACGCAGGTCAGCGGCTCCTCGGCCACCAGCACCGGCAGGCCGGTTTCTTCGGCCAGCAGGCGGTCCAGGTCGCGCAGCAACGCGCCACCGCCGGTGAGCATCATGCCGCGCTCGGCGATGTCGGCGCCCAGTTCGGGCGGCGTGTGTTCCAGCGCCATCTTGACGGCGGTGACGATGTTGTTCAGCGGATCGGTCAGGGCCTCGAGGATCTCGTTGCTGGAAATCGTGAAGCTGCGCGGCACGCCTTCACTCAGGTTGCGGCCCTTGACTTCCATTTCCTTGACTTCCGAGCCGGGGAAGGCCGAGCCGATGTTCTTCTTGATCGCTTCGGCGGTGGGCTCACCGATCAGCATGCCGTAGTTGCGGCGGATATAGGCAATGATGGCCTCATCGAAGCGGTCACCGCCCACGCGCACGCTGCCCTTGTAGACCATGCCGCCGAGCGAGATGACGCCCACTTCCGTGGTGCCGCCGCCAATGTCCACCACCATCGAACCGGATGCGTCAGACACCGGCAGGCCGGCGCCGATGGCCGCGGCCATGGGTTCTTCGATCAGGTAGACCTCGGAAGCGCCGGCGCCCAGCGCCGACTCGCGGATGGCGCGGCGCTCGACCTGGGTGGAGCCGCAGGGCACGCAGATGATGATGCGCGGGCTCGGCTTGAACATCGAGCGCGGATGCACCATCTTGATGAACTGCTTGAGCATCTGCTCGGTCACGGTGAAGTCGGCGATCACGCCGTCTTTCATCGGGCGGATGGCTTCGATGTTGCCTGGCACCTTGCCCAGCATGGCCTTGGCTTCCTTGCCCACCGCCTGGATCGTCTTCTTGCCCTGGGGGCCACCTTCGTGGCGGATCGAGACCACGGAGGGTTCGTCAAGAACAATGCCTTTGCCTCGTACGTAGATCAGGGTGTTGGCGGTGCCAAGGTCAATGGCGAGGTCGGTCGAAAACTGCCGACGGAAGGCTTCAAACATGGTGCAAAAATCCTGTGGGGCATGGCCGCCGCTTCGTGCGGCCATCGCCGGGTGTCTGTACGGGGCAGTCGGGGGCTATAAGTCTTTGATTCAGCGACAAAAACTGTTTCAGCACGGGATTTGCCGCTAAACCTTGGATAATACCGCATCCCCTGTGCATAACTTCGCCCATCAAGGGGCTAAATCTTCAATTTACACCCCGTTTCAGCGCACTTTTGGCGCCGATCCGGTGGTTTCTTTTTTCTTACACCGGAACCGAGTCCTGCCATGTCCCTGACCCTGTCCGACATCGGGCGCATCGCCAATCTGGCGCGCCTGGAGCTGTCCGATCCGCAGAGTGAGCGCATGCTCAGCCAGCTCAACGGCTTCTTCGACATCGTCGAGCAGATGAACGCGGTCGACACCACCGGCATTGAGCCGCTGGCCCACCCCACCGCCGTGATCGACCACGTGAGCCTGCGCCTGCGCCCGGACGTGGCCAGCGAACCCAACAACCGCGAAGCCAACCAGAAAAGCGCGCCCGCCGTCGAGCGCGGCCTGTTCCTCGTGCCCAAGGTGATTGAATGAGTTCGAAACAGATTCACGAGATGGGCGTGGCCGAGCTGGCCGGCGCCCTCGCCGACAAGAAGACCTCCAGCGTCGAAGCCGCCCAGCACCTGCTGGCGCGCGCACAGCAGCACGCCGGCCTGGGCGCCTACCTCGCCTTCAATGAAGACGTGACCCTGGCGCAGGCCAGGGCCGCCGACGCCCGCATCGCCGCTGGCGAGCGCGGCCCGCTGCTCGGCGTGCCGCTGGCGCACAAGGACATCTTCGTCACCCAGGGCTTCCCCACCACCGCCGGCAGCAAGATGCTGGCCGGTTACCAGAGCCCGTTCGACGCCACCGTGGTGGGCCAGCTCGCCGCCGCCGGCGCCGTGACCCTGGGCAAGCTCAACTGCGACGAGTTCGCCATGGGCTCGGGCAACGACAACTCGGCCTACGCGCCGGTGCACAACCCCTGGGACACGGCCCGCGTGCCCGGCGGTTCCTCGGGCGGCTCGGCCGCCGCCGTGGCTGCGCGCCTGGTGCCCGCCGCCACCGGCACCGACACCGGTGGTTCGATCCGCCAGCCCGCCAGCTTCACCGGCATCACCGGCATCAAGCCCACGTACGGCCGCTGCTCGCGTTACGGCATGGTGGCCTTCGCCTCCAGCCTCGACCAGGCCGGTCCGATGGCGCGCAGTGCCGCCGACTGCGCCACGCTGCTCACCGCCATGGCCGGCCCCGACATCGACCGCGATTCCACCAGCCTGGACGACCCGGCCGAGGATTACACGCGCCTGCTGGGGGCGCCGCGGGAAGGCGCCAGCGCCGCACAACCGCTCAAGGGCCTGCGCATTGGCCTGCCGAAAGAGTTCTTCGGCGAAGGCTGCGCGCCGGACGTGATCGC
>JAHIQV010000489.1 GCA_018903185.1 Gammaproteobacteria bacterium
CGTTCGGTCCGCGCCGCAGCGCCACCACCATGGCCTGCGCCACCTGGGCCGCCAGGGCCGGCCCGCACAGGTCGGCGATGCGGTGCAGGAACAGGTCGATGCCGGTGGTCACGCCCGCGCTGCTGCTCACCGGGCCATCGACCACAAACACGCGGTTCGACACCGTCTCGCAGCGGGGCGCCACGGCGCGCAACTCGTCGAGGTGCTGGTGGTGGGTGGTGGCCCGGTGTCCATCCAGCAGTCCCGCGTGCGCGGCCAGCAGGGCGCCCGCGCACACGGTGAGCAGTTCCAGTCGGCCCGGCGCCAGCTCGAGTGCCCGCAGCCAGTGGATGAGCTGGCGCGCGCTGTCGCTGCCCACATCGAGGGTCCGCCCCGGTTGTCCGACCAGCACCACCCAGGCCGGCTCGGACAGGCCGGTCGGCAGGGGTTCGATCTGACTGATGATGGCGCCCACCGAGCTGCTCGTCTGGCGCTCGGGCCCGATGAACCGCAGCGCGAACGCCTCGGGCTGGCCGGCCGCGCGCAGGCACTGGTTGGCGATGCGCAGCGCCTCGGCGGGACCGGCCCAGTCGAGTATCAGGCTGTCCGGCATGAGCACGAACGCCACCTGGATGGGCGCGGTCGCGGGCGTCATGTCACTCGCAGCGTGAAGGCGGCCGGGCGCGGCGCTCATGCCGGTTCCAGTGCCTGCGCGGGCGTGCACAGGCGCGCGAAGCGGTCTTTCAGCACCGTGGCCGTGCGGGCCGTGATGTCGGCGGCCGGCAGCGGCGTGCCGTCGGGCTGCACCATGTCAAAGGTCAGCGTGGCATCGGTCACGAAGTCCACCGTGTAGCCCAGATCGGCCGCGTGGCGGGTGGTGGTTTCGCAGCACTGTTCGGTGCGGATGCCACTGACGATCAGGCGCTGGATGGCATTCCGGTTCAGCCACACCTCCAGCCCGGTGCCCACGAGCGCGCTGTGGCGCGACTTGTGGAAGGTCGCGGCGGCTTCAAAAGGCGCGAGGCCGTCGAGCGGCCGCACGGCGCCCGACTCCAGCGAGAAAGGGTTTTGCGGAACCTGCGGCCCGTCCACGTGGAAGATGCGCACGATGGGCATGCCAGCCGCCTGGGCGCCCGCGATGAGCGCGTTCTGCGCGGCCAGGTAGGCGGGCAGGTCCCGTTCGGTGAAGAAGGGGCGGTGGCGGAAGGACTCTTGCACGTCGATGACCAGCAGGGCGGTTTTCATGGGGACTCCATCGGGGTTGTTGAAGCCTTGATCATGCCGATGACCGATGCGGGTGTCTGCTCGCTGCCAGACAGGAACCGATCATTTCAGGACATGGCCACTGTCTACCAGGTACCCATGACAGTCGCCATGGACAGGGAATTTTCGGACACTTTATCTCCCTGGTTGTGTTGTGTCCCGGAAACGGCGAAGGCCCGTTGCCGGGCCTTCCTGGGCACGAAGCGGTGCGGGTTCAGCTGACCGTGACGATCGCTTCCCCGCCTTTGGCCGCGATCACGCCGATCTCATAGACCGTCTCGCCCAGCTCGCGCAGCGTGGCGGCGCAGGCGGCGGCTTCGGCGGCATCGATCACCACCACCATGCCGATGCCGTTGTTGAAGGTGCGGTTCATCTCGATGTCGTCGATGCCGGCGGTCTTCTGCAGCCAGGCGAACAGCTCGGTCTGCGGCCAGCTGCCTTTCTTGAGGTGGGCAGCCGTGCCCTCGGGCAGCACGCGCGGGATGTTCTCCAGCAGGCCGCCGCCGGTGATGTGGGCCAGGGCCTTGACGGGGTGCTTCGCGAGGGTGGCCAGCACGTTCTTCACGTAGAGGCGGGTCGGGGCCATGATGGCCTGCTTGAACGGCTGGCCGTCCAGCGTGGCGGGCAGTTCGCTGCCGGCGCGTTCGATGCACTTGCGCACCAGCGAAAAACCGTTGGAATGCACGCCGTGCGAGGCCAGGCCCAGCACCACGTCGCCGGGCTTGACGCTCTGGCCAGTGAGGATCTTGCTCTTTTCCACCGCGCCGACGCAGAAGCCGGCGAGGTCGTATTCACCCGCCGGGTACATGCCGGGCATTTCGGCGGTTTCGCCGCCGATCAGCGCGCAGCCGGAGAGTTCACAACCCAGGGCGATGCCGCCGACCACGGCCGCGGCGGTGTCCACATCGAGCTTGCCGCAGGCGAAGTAGTCGAGGAAGAACAGCGGCTCGGCGCCCTGCACCAGCACGTCGTTCACGCTCATGCCCACCAGGTCGATGCCCACCGTGTCGTGCATGTTCCATTCAAAGGCCAGCTTGAGCTTGGTGCCCACGCCGTCGGTGCCCGACACCAGCACCGGTTCCTGGTAGCGCTTGGGCACTTCAAACAGCGCGCCAAAACCGCCGATGCCGGCCAGCACGCCTTCGCGCATGGTCTTCTTCGCCAGCGGCTTGATGCGTTCGACGAGCGCGTCGCCCGCGACGATGTCAACGCCGGCGTCTTTGTAGGAAAGGGGAGTGTTGCTGGAGGTCATGGGGTGCGTGTGCCGGCGGCGGGGCCGGGCGTTGGAACGGGGAAAACGTCGATGGAGCAGCCTCCACCAAGGTGAGGCAGCGGGGTTTGGCGGTCGGTTGCGGGTCCACCCGGGGTGGCGGACTAGAATTTGCCCCAGATTTTAAGGGTTTGCCCCTGCAGCCCGATCGTTTACCTCCGACACACCTGTTCATGACTTTCACGCCCAACCAGATCCGTGTCGCTTCGTGGGCCGCCATCGCGCTGGTGAGCTGGCTGCTGCTGTCGCTGCTGGCGCCGGTGCTCATGCCTTTTCTGCTGGCCGCCGTGCTGGCCTATGCGCTGCACCCGCTGGTCGAGCGGCTGCACGCGCGGCGCATCCCGCGCTGGCTCGGCGCCGGCCTGGCCATCACGATGCTGTCGCTGGTGATGCTGGCGGTGGTGTTGCTGATCGTGCCGGTGATCACCAAGCAGGTGCCCCTGCTCAAGGACCAGGTGCCGGCGTTGCTGGACAGTGTCAACACCCGGCTGGTGCCGCTGCTGGCGCGTTTCGGGGTTGACCTGCAGGTGGACGTGTCGCTGGTGCGCGGCTGGATGCAGGCGCTCATCACCGGTCACGAAAGTGAACTCATCCAGGGCCTGCTGTCGTCGCTGCGCATCGGGGGCAGCGCGCTCGCCGCGGTGTTCGGCAACCTGATCCTCGCGCCCATCGTGGCCTACTACCTGCTGCTCGACTGGGCCAATCTGATCGAGCGCAGCAAGGGCCTGATCCCGCCGCGCTGGCGCGCCGTGGTGCAGCGTTTCCTGGATGAAACCGACGAGGTGCTCGGGCAGTACCTGCGCGGGCAGCTGCTGGTGATGGGTGTGCTGGCGGTGTTCTACACCGTGGGTCTGGCGCTGGTGGGTCTGAAACTCGCCTTGCCCATCGGCGTCTTCACCGGGCTGGCCGTGTTCATTCCTTACCTGGGTTTTGGTCTGGGGCTGGTCATGGCCCTGCTGGCGGCCGTGCTGCAGTTTCAGGCGCTGCTGGGCGTGGCGCTGGTGGCGGCGGTCTACACCGTGGGCCAGGTGGTCGAGAGCATGTACATCACGCCGCGGCTGCTCGGCGAACGCATTGGCCTGCACCCGATCGCCGTCATCTTCGCCCTGATGGCTTTTGGTCACCTGTTTGGTTTTGTCGGCGTGCTGATCGCCTTGCCGGCCAGCGCAGTGTTGCTGGTGGCGATCCGCCGGGCCAAGTCGCAGTACATGGCCAGTGAGCTTTACATCGAAAGAGCTGTTCAACCGCAGGCGACGACACCCATGCCCGAGCAGGACCGACCGGCATGAGCAGGGGTCATCCCCCCATGAAACAGATGGCGCTGGACATCGGTCTGGCTCCCGTGCCCACGCTCACCAATTTCGTGGCTGCCGGCAACGAAGCTGCGCTGGAGCATTTGCGCCTGTGGGCTGGCAACCCGCTGCGTTCGCCGGTGCCGACGTTTCTGTGGGGCGACGGCGGCAGTGGCAAGACGCACCTGCTGCGCGCGGTGCGCGAAGCCCTGCGCGACCACGGCAGCCGGGTCGGCTGGATCGACGCCGCCACGCTGCACCCCGGCGAGTACGACGAACACTGGGACGCCGTGCTGTTCGACGATTGCCAGCTCTACACCGCCGAACAGCAGGCCACCGCGTTCAACTGGTTTGTCAACGCCCAGAGCCCGGCGCTCGGGCCCGCGCGCTGGGTGCTGGCCGCCGCTGACCGGCCACCGGCCGACCTGCAGCTGCGCGAAGACCTGCGAACGCGGCTGGGCTGGGGCCATGTGTTCCAGCTGCACGCGCTGGGCGAGACCGAACGCCGCGCCGTGCTGCGCCGCGCGGCCGACGAGCGCGGCGTGTTCCTCGGCGACGAAGTCATGGACTTCATGCTCACCCGCTTCTCGCGCGACCTCTCCAGCCTGATGATGCTGCTCGACCAGCTCGACGCCTACGCCCTGCGCACCCAGCGCGCGATCACCATCCCGCTGATCAAATCCATGCTGGAAAACGAATGAACCTGGCTCTTTTCGATCTCGATCACACCCTCATCCCCATCGATTCCGACTATTCCTGGGGTCAGTTCACCGTGACCCTGGGCTGGCGCGATGCCGAAACCCACACCCGGGCGAACGACGCCTTTTACGAGCAGTACAAGGCCGGCACGCTGGACATCCACGAATACATCCGTTTCTCCGTGGCGCCCCTGGCCGAACACGGCGCCCAGAAATCCGACGCCGCGCACCGCCGCTTCATGGACGAGGTGATCCGCCCGGCCATGAAACCCGTTGCTTTCGATCTCGTGCGCCAGCACCAGGACGCCGGCGACACGGTGATCATCGTCACCGCCACCAACGAATTCGTCACCCGTCCGATCGCCGAAGCCTTCGGGGTGGACGAGCTGATCGCCATCGATCTGGAGCGCGATGCGCAAGGTGAACCCACCGGCGCGATCCGGGGCACACCGTCGTTTCGCGAGGGCAAGGTCGCGCGTGTGGAACAATGGCTGGCTGCGCGCGGCCATTCCTGGGCCAGCGTGGCGCACAGCACCTTCTACAGCGACTCCATCAACGACCTGCCGCTGCTGGAAAAAGTGCACGAGCCCGTCGCGACCAACCCGGACGCCCGGCTCCGGCCCATCGCCAGCGAGCGGGGCTGGCGCATCCTGAACCTATTCGAATGATCAAAAAATTCATCGACAAGCTGCTCGGCAAAGCCAGCGGCTCCAAAAACGCCAAGATCTCCAAATTCGGCAAACGCGAAGACGTGCCGGTGTCGGTGCACGGCATCGACCGCAGTCTGGTGGACCAGCGCGCGCTGGACGTGGTGCACACGCTCAAGCAGGCCGGTTTCGAGGCCTACATCGTGGGCGGCGCGGTGCGCGACCTGTTGCTCGGCCTGCGTCCGAAGGATTTCGACGTTGCTACCAGCGCCACGCCCGAGCAGGTGAAGAGCCTGTTCCGCCGCGCCTTCATCATCGGCCGGCGCTTCCGCATCGTGCACGTGGTCTACGGCCGTGGCCGCGAACACGAGATGATCGAAGTCTCGACCTTCCGCGCCTACCTCGACAGTGCCGACGCCGAGCAGGTGAGCGGCAACGAGCGCACCAGCAAGGGCGAGCTCGCCAGCATGAAGCACGCGGTGGACGCCAGCGGGCGTGTGCTGCGCGACAACGTCTGGGGCCCGATCGAGCAGGACGCGGCGCGCCGCGACTTTTCCATCAACGCCATGTATTACGACCCGGAATCCCAGGTCGTGGTCGATTTTCACAACGGCATCCGCGACGCCAAGAAGCTCACCCTGCGCATGATCGGCGACGCCGCCACGCGCTACCGCGAAGACCCGGTGCGCATCATCCGCGCCGTGCGTTTTGCCGCCAAGCTCAGCGGCCTGGGTTTCAAGTTCGACGCCAAGACCCTGGCGCCGCTCGCTTCGTCGCGCAACTTGCTGGCCGACGTGCCGCAGAGCCGCCTGTTTGACGAAATGCTCAAGCTGCTGCAGACCGGTCATTCGCTGGACAGCGTGGCTCAGCTCAAGGCCGTGGGCCTGAACACCGGCATCTACCCGCTGCTCGACGTGGTGGTGGAGCGCGCCGACGATCCGTTCGTGAAACTGGCCCTGCAGGACACCGACCGCCGCGTAGGTGAGAACAAGCCGGTGGCGCCGAGCTTCCTGCTGGCCTGCGTGTTGTGGGCCGATGTGCGCAAGGGCTGGAGCCAGCGCCTGCAGCCGCGTGGCAACCAGCGCCCGCCGCCGGCGTTTGGCGCCTTGCAGGACGCCGTGGACGAGGTGTTCGAGTCCCGCATTGGCGACGTCTCCGGCCGGGGCAAGCTGGGCGCCGACATGCGCGAGATCTGGATGATGCAGCCGCGCTTTGACAAGCGCGTGGGCACATCGCCGTTCAGCCTGGTGGACCAGGCGCGCTTCCGCGCCGGCTTCGACTTCCTGCGCCTGCGTGCCCAGGTGGGCGAGATCGAAGAAGAGCTCGCCCACTGGTGGGAGACTTTCCAGAACGCCAGCGACGAAATCCGCGAAGACATGGTGGACGCGCAGCGCAAGGTCAACCAGCCCAAAGGCGGTGCTGGCGGCGCGCGCCGCGTGAAGCGCAGCGATGCCGATCACCCGGCCAGCGCGACCGAGCCGGATCCACGCTTCCGGGCGGCGGGAGAGGCGGACAACGACGAAGACGGCGACGACGACAACGCACCGGCCGAAGCGGGCCCCTCCGCCGATGGCACGGCACCCGCCAAGAAGCGCCGCCGCCGCCGTCGCAAGCCCGGTGGCGCAGGTGGTGCGGCCGGGCAGGGCGGCGCCACCGAAGGTTCCGGCGACTGATTTCGATCCGTGCAGGCCTTGGGCATGCCACAGCGCGCTGAAGTCACGGCCTTTGTGGCGCTGGGCGCCAACCTCGGCGACCCGTCGCGGGCCTTGCGAGAAGCCTTGCAGCGCTTGTCTGAAGCACCCGGCGTGCGGCTGGTGAGGGCCTCCAGCGTGTACCGCACCGCGCCCATCGACTCCAGCGGGCCGGACTACCTCAACGCGGTGGCCGAGATCGC
Organism: Gammaproteobacteria bacterium; assembly: GCA_018903185.1. Taxonomy (GTDB): domain Bacteria; phylum Pseudomonadota; class Gammaproteobacteria; order Burkholderiales; family Burkholderiaceae_C; genus Hydrogenophaga. The sequence goes on from JAHIQV010000489.1 coordinate 7,044, forward strand.
CACCACGCTCACCGCACCCGATCTGCTCACCGCCCTGCAAGCGATCGAGCAGGGCGCAGGGCGAGAGCGCCCCTACCGCAACGCGCCACGCACGCTGGATCTGGACCTGCTGCTGTACGGCAGCGCGCGCATCCATTCGGCAACGCTGACCGTGCCGCACCCGCGCATGGGGGAACGGGCGTTTGTTTTGGTACCGCTGTCTGAAATTGCACCCGAGCGGGTGACTGACGAAGCACTGGCCGCTGTATCAGGCCAAGGCATCCAGCGCATGTGAGGCCGCAGCCTGAGCGTGTGCCCGAACCCAGGATGCCGTGGAACGGGCTTTGCCCTGCCACAGGCATCGCCCCCCTTGAGGGGGGGTGCTCCGTTCAAGGCGCCAGCCGCTCCCGCAGCCAGCCGCCATCGCCTTGCAGCGTGTAACGCAGGCGGTCGTGCAACCGGCTCTTGCGCCCTTGCCAGAACTGCCAGTTGTCGGGTTTGAGGCGGTAGCCGCCCCAGTGTGGCGGTCGGGGCGGTTGCAGCAGGAACTGCGCGCCGTATCTGGCGGCGTTGGTCACCAGCACGGTGCGGCTCTCGATCACCTCGCTCTGCGGACTGGCCCAGGCGCCAATCCGGCTGTCGAGCGGGCGGCTCTTGAAATACTCATCGCTCTCGGCGTCACTCACCTTTTCGACGAGGCCTTCGATGCGCACCACACGTTCCAGCTCAACCCAGTGGAACTGCAGCGCGGCATACGGGTTGCCGGCCAGCTCGCGGCCTTTCTGGCTCTGGTAGTTGGTGTACCAGACGATGCCCTGTTCGTCGTAGCCTTTGATCAGCACCACGCGGGTGCTCGGCCGCAGGTCGGAGCCCACGGTGGCGAGCGTCATGGCGTTGGGCTCGGGCACTTCGCTGTGGATGGCTTCGGTGAGCCATTGATCGAACTGTTTGAGCGGATCGGCCTGGGAAGCGGATTCGCTGAGTTCGGCTTTTTCGTAGCTTTTGCGCAGGTCGGCGATGTTCATGCGGCCAGTATAGGCAGCCAGGGGAGCGCAGTGCTTGCGCGCGGTCAATCGGCCGCGTCTGACGGGGCGAGTCGGAGCAGGCGCTCCAGCGCGTGGTCTTCGATGCCGTGGGAACGCAGGCCGTGCAGGGTCTGGCGGGCATAGTCCA
>JAHIQV010000490.1 GCA_018903185.1 Gammaproteobacteria bacterium
CGGCCGCCTGGCCGATGTCTGGGTCTATCTCTCCGCTTCGCCGCTGCTGGGGCTCACCGTCACGCTGCTGGTCTACCACGGCGCTTTCGTGGCCTACCGCAAAAGCGGCTTCCATCCGCTGGCCAACCCGGTCGCCCTGTCGGTCATCGTGCTCGGCGCGCTGCTCTGGGCCACGGGCACGCCCTACGCCACCTACTTCGAAGGCGCGCAGTTCGTGCACTTCCTGCTCGGTCCGGCCACCGTGGCGCTGGCTGTGCCGCTGTTCCAGCAGCTCGCGCGCGTGAAGCGCCTGTGGCTGCCCATGGCGGGCGCTCTGGTGGTGGGCACGCTGGCGGCCACGGTCACCGCCATCGGCGTGGGTTGGGCGCTTGGTGCGTCCAAGGCCACCATCGCTTCGCTCGCGCCCAAGTCCGTCACGGCGCCCGTGGCCATGGGCATTGCCGAAAAGATCGGCGGCCTGCCCACGCTCACCGCCGTGCTCGTGGTGTGCACCGGCATCCTCGGTGCGGCCAGTGCGCGCTATGTGCTGGACGCGCTGCGCATCCAGGACCCCACGGTGCGCGGCTTCGCGCTCGGCACCGCGGCGCACGGCATCGGCACCGCGCGGGCGTTTCTGGTGAGCGAAGAGATGGGCGCCTTCGCCGGCTTGGCCATGGGGCTCACGGCGCTGTTCAGCGCGGTGGCCTTGCCGCTGGTGGCGGGCTGGCTGCTGAACTGGATATAGGCTCCCCCACTCGGGGTCTATCCCAACGCGGCTTCAATGTCTTTCGCCAGCTTCTCGGGTGCGTCCTGCGGCGCGTAACGCTTGATCACCGTCCCGTCCTTGCCCACCAGGAACTTGGTGAAGTTCCATTTGATGGCCTTGCTGCCCAGCAGACCGGGGGCCTCGGCGCTGAGCCACTGGTAGAGCGGGTGGGCCTCGGGGCCGTTGACGTCGATCTTGCTCATCATGGGGAAGCTGACGCCGAAGTTGCGCTGGCAAAAGGTGGCGATGTCTTCATTGCTGCCGGGGTCCTGGCTGCCAAACTGGTTGCACGGGAAGCCCAGCACCACCAGGCCACGCGCGCCGTAGGTCTGGTGCAGCTGCTCCAGGCCACCGAACTGCGGCGTGAAACCGCAGGCGCTGGCGGTGTTGACAATGAGCATCGGACGGCCGCGAAACTGCTCAAGGGCGACCGGCTTTCCGTCGATGGACTGGGCTTCGAAGTCGTAGATCGTGTGCATGGAGGCTCCTGTAAACCAGGGCTCACTATGGCAGATCGAGGTGGTCTTGTGCACGGGAGGGGAACGGGATCGCGGCGGCGATGAACCATTCGTGTGCCGGCTTGCCCGGGGGCGCACCGAAGCGGGCATACTCTTCAGGCGGGTAGTTACTTTGTCTTCAGTGGAGACGTTTGAATGGCAGTTGCGTATACGGTGGCCCTGGTGGGTTTCGCACAGAACGAGTCGGCGACCTTCGAGTCGTTTTTCCAGCTGGCCGCCCGCCGGCCTCCCGCTTACACCGTGCAGGACGAGGTGATGGATGCCCAGATCCTGATCGTCAACGCCGACAACACCCAGGCACTTCACCTCGTGTGCGATGCGGAATTGCCGGGCAAGGTGCTGCTGGTGGGACACAACGACGGGGACACTGGCTGGCCCCTGCAGCGCAAACCCGTCAGGCTGGTGTCGGTGCTGGCGGCGATGGATGAGCTGGTGGGTCTGAGGCGGCCGGCCGCGGCTCGCGCCAACGCCACAAATCCGGTGTCACCCCGTCAGGGCGCCGATCGCGGTTTCGCAGCCACCGAGCCGGCGGACAGCCGCAAAGTCCCGTTGGTGCCCGCTGCCCGGCTTCGGCCGCCCTCGTTCGAAACGGAGTTCCCGGCCACGCAGCGCATGGAACGCAGCCGTGAGCAGCCCGTTCCCCAGACCCCCACCTCCGCGACGCCTGCTCGCCCGGCGATCGAGGCGCGCCCTTCCCGCATGCCTCGGCCCGGCGTGATGGGGTTGACCGACTTTGGGGGCCTGGATGTGTTGCCAACGCCCGCTGCCGGCGCCCGCTCGACGTCCTCGCGCTCCACACGCGCAGCGGCCGAACACACCCGGTCGCCCGTGCCCGAGGTCAGGCGGGGTGACGTGCTGCTGGTGGCTGAAAGCCTGGTCGAAGGCCGCATCCTCCACAAGCGCCTCAAACGCTACAACCTGTCCATTGACTGGTCGCGCGAGGCTGCTCAGTCCCTGGCCATGCTCAAGGCCCACCCCTACCGGCTGGTGATCATTGACCGGCTCAATGGGGAGCCCGACGCTTATCAGATCTGTCGCAGCGCCAAGCAGCGCAGGCTGCCCAACGGGCAGAGTCCGGTGGTGGTGATGTTTGCGCCCAGTGCGGGCACCATGGACCGCCTGAAAGCCGGTCTGGCCGGCAGCGACGCCTACCTGTCGCGTTCGGTGGGGGAGGGGGAGCTCTACAAGGTGCTGGCTCAGCACCGCCTGGTCAACCTGGACGGCTTTGAGCAGACCAATATCAGTTACTGAACCCCGCGCCGCGCCTGAGGGCGCGTCATCCATGGAGATCGTCGCGGCGGGCGATCTCCATCAGGCGTTCGAGTTCGTGCGGGTGCGTGCGCTGGTTGTGCTGGTGCCACTTCATGATCAGCCACATGAAACCCGCGACCACAAGACCAAACGCGGTGATGGCGGCGAAGGCCGACAGGCCGGCCGCAGTGGAGAAGCTGTAGAGCGCGCCCAGACCGAGGATGCAGGCCTGTTCGTTGAAGTTCTGCACGGCGATGGAACGGCCCGCCCCCATCAGGTTGTGGCCCCGGTGCTGCAGCAGGGCGTTCATCGGCACCACCAGGAACCCCCCCAGGCCACCGAGCAGCACCAGAAAGGGTGCCGCGACCCAGACGTTGTCGATGAAGTTCATCAGGATCACCAGCACGCCCATGGCGATGCCCAGCGGCATCACGCGGGTGGCCTGGTCCAGCCGCATGCGCATCGAGGCCACCACCGCGCCCACGGCGGTGCCCAGCGCCACCACGCCCACCAGCGACGAGGCCTGCGTGGTGCTGTAGCCCAGCGCCGCGCCGGCCCAGGCCAGCACGATGTAGCGCAGGTTGCCCGAGACGCCCCAGAACAGCGTGGTGGTCGAGAGCGAGATCTGGCCCAGGTGGTCGCGCCAGAGCCGGCTGTTGCAGCGCCAGAAGTCGGGCAGCAGGGCCAGCGGGTTCTTGGGCATGTGGCGGGGTGTCACGCCGGTCAGCGGGATGCGGGTGTTGAACCAGGCCGCGATGGCATAGATGAACACCAGCGCGCCGATCGCCGCTTCGGCCGGGTGCGTGATGCCGGTGTGCAGCAGCGGCAGATCAATCGCCAGCAGGCGGTCAGCTATCCAGGGCGCCACCAGCTGTCCGCCCAGCAGCACGCCCAGGATGATGGAAGCGATGGTCAGACCCTCGATCCAGCCGTTGGCCTTGACCAGTTGCGAAGGTGGCAACAGTTCGGTGAGGATGCCGTATTTGGCGGGTGAATAGGCTGCGGCACCCAGGCCGACCAACGTGTAGGCCAGCAGTGGGTGCACACCTGCCAGCATCAGCAGACAGCCCGCCACCTTGATGGCGTTGCTGATGAACATCACCTGGCCTTTGGGTTTTGCGTCGGCGAACGCGCCCACAAAAGGCGCCAGCACCACGTAAAACAGGGCAAACAGCGGCACCAGTGCCGCACTCTGCCATTCGGGTGCGCCGCGTGTGCGCAGCAACTCGATGGCGGCCACAAACAGCGCGTTGTCAGCCAGAGAGCTGAAAAACTGCGCCGTCATGATGGTGTAGAAGCCGCGCTTCATGGAGGTGATTTTGTGTGCCGGGCCTTGGGTGCGCCTGGTCCTGTGCGGCTGTTTCGTGCGAAAGTCTTGCGACCGGTCTCCAGTGTCGGCGGTTATAGCACGCCATTTGTGACAGTATGTAATACAAAAGCGTGTGAATGACCCATTCACGCTGTCTGCGCCCGCGCAGTGTCCGGCCCAGGCCAGCATCATTTGGCCAACCCAACTCAACCCCTGACTGTCTGCCCATGCCCCGCCCGATCCTCGCCACCGTTCACCCCGAAGCCTTGCGCCACAACCTGAACCAGGCCCGCGTGCGTGCGCCCGATGCCCGGGTCTGGGCGGTGGTCAAGGCCAATGCCTATGGCCACGGCATCGAGCGCTGCTTTGACGCGCTGCGTTCGGCCGACGGCTTTGCCCTGCTCGATCTGGCCGAGGCCGAACGCCTGCGCGCGCTGGACTGGCGCGGCCCCATCCTGCTGCTCGAAGGCGTGTTCGAACCGCGCGATCTGGAACTGTGCTCGCGCCTGCACCTGTGGCACGCGGTGCACTGTATCGAACAGATCGACTGGCTCGCAGCCCACAAGACGCAGGTGCCGCACCGCGTGTTCCTCAAGCTCAACAGCGGCATGAACCGCCTCGGCTTCACCCCCACCGCCTTCCGCGCCGCCTGGGCGCGCCTGAACGCGCTGCCGCAGGTGGAAGAGATCTCGCTCATGACGCACTTCAGCGACGCCGACGGTCCGCGCGGCATTGCCCACCAGGTGGCCGCGTTCGAGCAGGCCACCGCCGACCTGCCGGGTGAGCGCACCCTGTGCAACAGCGCGGCCCTGCTGCGCCATGCCAGCACCCCGCTGCGTGGCGACGGTGTGACGACGCTGGCCGGCGACTGGGTTCGCGAAGGCATCGCCCTGTACGGCTGCGCGCCCGACTACCCGGAGCACACCGCCGCGGGCTGGGACCTGCAACCCACGATGACCCTCGCCAGCCGGCTCATCGGCACGCAGCAGCTGCAGCCGGGCGACACCGTGGGCTACGGCTCGGCGTTCACCGCCGAAGCCCCCATGCGGGTGGGCGTGGTGGCCTGCGGCTACGCGGACGGTTACCCGCGCCACGCGCCCACCGGCACGCCGGTGCTGGTGGCGGGCGTGCGCACCCGGGTGCTGGGCCGTGTCAGCATGGACATGCTCGCGGTGGACCTGTCACCGCTGGACGCGGCCGGCGTGCCCGCCGGGATCGGGGCCGAGGTGGTGCTGTGGGGCCGCTCGGCAACGGGCGCGGCGCTGCCGGCGGACGAGGTGGCCGCTGCGGCGGGCACGATCGCTTATGAGTTGTTGTGCGCGGTGGCGCCGCGGGTGCCGTTTTCGCCTCCGCTGTGATCGGCACGGGCGGCGGAGGGGCCGGGCGGTCAAAGAAAAGGCGCAACATCCTGTTTTCTGGTTCGAGCAGATCTTGTACCCCAGGGGGTATATGTGTATACTACGACCCGTATAGGAGAAAGCCATGCCCGCCCGTTTCACCCGACCCGTTTCAACGCCCCTCAAAACCACCGCCCACGCGCTGGCGCAGTGGCAGCCTGCCCAGCGCCGACTCGTGATCGGCGCCCTGTCGCTCAGCCTGCTCGCTGGTGCGGCGGTGCTGATGGCGGGGTCGGTGAGGGCGGCTGATCAGGCAACGCCCGTCGCCGGGCCCCAGGTGCCGGTGATGACGCTGGGCGCCCAGGCCGTGGGCGCTGGCCTGGAGCTGGACGGCAGCCTGCAGGCCGTGCGCCAGAGCGTGCTTTCGGCCCAGGCCTCGGGCCGCATCGCCACGCTGTCGGTCAAGGCCGGCGATCGCGTCAAGGCCGGCCAGGTGCTGGCCGTGATCGACGATCGAGCCACCCAGGCGGGCGTGGCGCAGGCCCAGGCGGGTTTTGCCCAGGCCGATGCCAACCTCGCCAACGCCAAGGCACACTTCGAACGCACGCGCGAACTGCGTGCCCAAGGTTTTATGGCCCAGGCCGCGCTGGACACGGCGTCATCCCAGTACAAGGCGGCGCAGGCCGGTGCCGCGGCCGCCCGCGCCGGCCAGACGCAGGCGAGCGTGGCCCAG
>JAHIQV010000491.1 GCA_018903185.1 Gammaproteobacteria bacterium
GAAAGCGGGAAATAGCGAACCTTGTCACTCACCTGGGCTGCACCAGATCTCCGGCAGTGGCATGCACCACGCCGCCCGAGCCGTGCATGCGCAGGCGGCGCGCCATCAGGATCGCCGCCACACTGGCGCAGGCACCGAGCAGACCCGACATCCAGTAGTTCTGCACCAGGCCCGCTGCGTCGCGGCTGATGATGAGCCCGCCCAGAAAGGAAGCCAGGCCCATGGCCGCCGATTGCACCGACGCGTTGAGCGCCATGAAGGTGCCGCGCAACGCCGGGTTGGCCGCACCGGTGACCAGCGCCATGCCCGGAATCATGCGGCCACTCATGAATATGAACAGGCTGGTGGACACCACGAGCACGGCCCACAGCGGCCACTGCGGCATGAGTGTGGTCGCCAGCAAGGGCCCGATCACCGTCAGCGCGAGTGCGTTGAACGTGCGCTGCTTGCCCCACCGGTCGGCCAGACGGCCGAACAGCCGTGCCGTGAACAGGGTGGCCATACCGCCGCACAGGTAGAGGTAAGGCACCTCTTCGGCCAGCACGCCCACGTTGGTCTGCATGTAGATGGTGAGGTAGGGCAAAACGGTAAAGCCGGTGAACATCAACAAGGCCGAAAAGACAAAGGCGCGCTGGTGGTTGGGCTCCGCCAGAACCATGCCGATGCCACGCCAGGCAGACGGCCGGTCCACAGCGCGCAGGTGGTGATCCAGCGCGGGCAAGGTCAGCGCCGCCCCCGCAGCGAACACACCGCTGAGCAGCGCGATGCCGATGAAGGGCGCCTGCCAGCTCAGGTGGCTCGCGAGAAACAGGCCCAGGGGCACGCCCGCGACCGTGGACACCGAGAACGACGACATCACGATGCCCATGGCGCGCCCACGCCGTTCGAACGGAATCACGTCGGCCACGATGGTCTGCGACAGCGCCGACAGCACACCGCCGAACATACCGGCGGCCACCCGAGCGAGCATCAGAAACCCGTAGCCCTGAGCCAGCCCGCAAGCCAGCGTGGCCAGCGCAAACAGCACATACAGCACCAGCAGCAGGCGTTTGCGGTCAAAGCGGTCCACGTAGGTGGCGGCTGCCAGACCCGACACGCCGGCCGCGAGCGTGTAGGCCGAAACCAGCAGGCCGAACTGTGCGTCCGTGATACCAAAGAGCCGCGTGAACTGCGGCCCCAGGGGCATCATGATCATGAAGTCGAGGATGTGGGTGAACTGGATGCCGGCGATGGTCAGCAGCAGCCAGAGCTCGCGGCGGGGTGAGAGTCGGGGATGTGTCATGATTTTGGGCAATGGCACACTGTATCTGCACACACCAGGTGCCCGTCCGGAAGGTTTTTTCATCCTGTGTCCCTCGATACGCTGATCGCCCAGAACCTGCTGGGCACTGATGTGCCCGATCGTTCAGGCGATGCCTGCGCCCTGGTGCTCCTGGGCGGCGGTGCGCGCACCGCCTACCAGGCCGGCGTGCTCAAGGCACTCGCTGCCATGCTGGCAGCCAACAGCCCCGCGGCGGACAACACGGCGCCAGCGTTCCCGTTCAAGTGGCTGTTTGGCACCTCGGCGGGCGCACTCAACGCCAGCTACCTGGCCAGCCGGGCTTCGCTCGGCCTGCAGGCGTTGCCCCAGCTGGCGGCGTTCTGGAGCCAGCTGAGATCGAGCCACATCTACCGGCTGGAGGCCCCGGGCTGGGTGCGCGCCAACCGGGTGTTCGCTGGCTGGACGCTCGCCCGGCAGGTCAAGCGACACCACGCACTGCTCGACACACTGCCCCTGGTCGACACCCTGCACCGTGCGATCGACCTGCCCGGGCTTGAGCGCGCCCTGCTCCAGCACGACATTGACGTGCTGGGCGTCACGGCCTCCAGCTACACCACCGGCGAACACTGGACCTTCTGCCAGACGCGGCCCGATCCGTCCACCCGACCCTGGAGCCGCCCCGGACGGCGCGCGTCCTTCCAGCCCATCACCATCGAACACCTGATGGCGTCGAGCGCCATCCCTTTCCTGTTCCCGGCGGTGCCGCTGTGGGTCGAGGGCCACAAGGAACATTTTGGTGACGGCTCCATGCGCCAGCTCTCGCCGCTGTCGCCCGCCATCCAGTTCGGTGCCCGGCGCATCCTGGTGATGGGCGTCGGGCAGCCTCAGCGCTCCGGTCTGGGTGGCAACGGCAACGGCGAACCCACGGCCGGCACCATCGCCGGCCACGCCATGGCCAGCGTGTTTCACGACACGCTGCAGGCCGACGTGGAGCAGGCGCAGCGGGTCAGCCAGACCCTGAGCCGGCTGCCGCCCGAGCTCGCAACGGCCCTTCCCTACACCCCGCTGGAAGTGCTGGCGCTGCAACCCAGCTTTTCACTCGACGAACTGGCCAGGAAACACATCGGCTCCCTGCCCGCCCCCACGCGCAACACCCTGACCGGCCTGGGGGCGCTCGACACGGGTCGGGGCTCCGCCGGCAGCGCTGCCGCGCTCGCCAGCTACCTGTTGTTTGAACCCGATTTTGTCCATGCGCTGATCGAGTTGGGCGAACACGACGCCTGGCGCCGCAAAGACGAATTGCTGGCCTTTTTTGGAGCGACACAAACGGTCGGCGCATCGCTGGCGATGCCATAATCGGCGGCAGTTCCCTCATGGAGTTCCCAATGGAAAGCACACCCCCCAGTTGTGTGCTTTCAGCCATCCCCGCTCCCGTCTGAGCGCCGCCCCCTGCGCGGTGGCCAGGGCCAGGCGGCAGGACGGCTGAAAGCGCCGTCCGCCCCGCCCGCCGCTGCGGCCTCCGAACGCACCGGCCTCTCAGACACCCCGCCCGGGAGCACCCATGCTCAACGTATTCACCCTGGCCAATGGCCGCCTGTTCCAGGAAGAAATCGAGTCGCTCGAAGAGCTGGCCCAGTTCAAGCCCATCTGGGTCGACCTGGAAGACCCCACGCCCGAAGAGCGCCGCTGGGTCAAACAGCATTTCGGCCTGTCCATTCCTGAAGACGCGATGGACGAGGACATCGAGGAGTCGGCCCGCTTCTTCGAAGAAGACAACGGCGAGCTGCATGTTCGCAGCGACTTCCTGATCGATGACGACGAGGACCCCCGCGCCATCCGCGTGGCCTTCATCCTCAACGAACACAACGACTCGCTCAAGAGCCAGGGCGTGCTGTTCTCCATCCACGACGAAGACGTGCCGGTGTTCCGCCTGCTGCGCATGCGCGCGCGCCGAATGCCGGGGCTGATCGAAAACGCCAAGGATGTGCTCCTGATGCTGTTCGATGCCGACGCCGAATACTGCGCCGACACGCTGGAGAACATCTACGACGACCTGGAGAAAGTCAGTCGCCAGGTGCTGGCGGGTGCCGTGACGGACGACACCGCCGGACAGGTGCTCTCGGCCATTGCGCGCCACGAA
>JAHIQV010000060.1 GCA_018903185.1 Gammaproteobacteria bacterium
GGCCTTCGTTTCGGCCGCACTGCTGCCCACGCTGCAGACCGCACTGGAGACGGGCGGCCACGAGGTGAAGCACCTGATCGTCTCGCGCGCCAAAGACCCGCTGCCCGCAGGCGCGCACGACTTCGCTGCGCTCGCAGCAGCCCACGCCCCGGGCCAAGGCGCCGACACGCACGGCGACGAACCGGCTTTCTGGCTCTATTCCTCCGGTTCCACCGGCGCGCCCAAGGGCACGGTGCACACGCAGTCCAGCCTCTACTGGACCGCCGAGCTCTACGGCAAGGCGGTGCTGGGTCTGAAGGAGAGCGACACCGTGTTCTCCGCCGCCAAGCTGTTCTTCGCCTACGGCCTGGGCAACGGCCTGTCGTTTCCGCTGAGCGTGGGCGCCAGCGTGGTGCTGATGGCCGAACGGCCCACGCCGCAGGCCACTTTCAAACGGATGGTCGACCACCAGCCCACGGTGTTCTACGGCGCGCCCACGGGCTACGGCGGCATGCTGGCCGCGCCCGACCTGCCGGCGAAAAGCGCGGTCGCGCTGCGCCTGTGTTCGTCGGCCGGCGAAGCGCTGCCGCGCGACATCGGCGAGCGCTGGACCGCGCACTTCGGCTGCCAGATCATCGACGGCATCGGCAGCACCGAGATGCTGCACATCTTTCTCTCCAACCGCCCGGGCGACGTGCGCTACGGCACCACCGGCAAACCCGTGCCGGGCTACGAGGTGCAGCTGCGCGACGAAGACGGCAGCGTGATCACCGGCCACAACCTGATCGGCGACCTCTACATCCAGGGCCCGAGCGCGGCGCTGCTGTACTGGAACAACCGCGCCAAATCGCGCGACACCTTCCAGGGCAACTGGACCAAGAGCGGCGACAAGTACACCCGCGACCCCGACGGCTACTACACCTACGCCGGCCGCAACGACGACATGCTCAAGGTCAGCGGCATCTACGTCAGCCCCTTCGAAGTGGAAGCCACCCTGGTGCAGCACCCGGCCGTGCTCGAAGCGGCCGTGATCGGCAAGACCGATGACGACGGCCTGACCAAGACCAAGGCCTATGTGGTGCTCAAGGCCGGCGCCCAGGCGACGGAAGCCGAGCTGCAGGCCTTCGTGAAAGAGAAGCTCGCGCCCTACAAGTACCCGCGCTTCATCGAGTTCATGACCGAACTGCCCAAGACCGCCACCGGCAAGATCCAGCGCTTCAAGCTGCGCGAACTGGAGAACCAGCGCCTGTTTGTGCGCCGCTGACACCGCCTGAAACGCCGCTCGTCCCGTTCACGACCCAAAACCCGGGAAAACCCGGGTGTCGCAGACTTGATCTGGTTCTGAAACATAACGAAACTCGCACCCCATCGTAGACAACGGAAACAAGGGTTCGACATGCTTCACAGATGGGGACGGGGACTGGCACTGGTACTGGGATTTGCGCTCGCCGCGGCGGCACACGCTGGCGACGAAGGCGTCACGTCCACCGAGATCCGGCTGGGCGCCTCGCAGGTGCTCTCGGGCCCGCTGGGGCCGCAGACTGTGCAGTACGGCGAGGGCGCGCGGCTGCTGTTCGACGCGGTCAACGCAGCCGGCGGCATCCACGGGCGCAAGATCAGCTTCACCACCCTGGACGACGGTTTTGATCCCAAACGCGCGGTGGAGAACTCCCGCAAACTGCTGGACGAACACAAGGTGTTCATGCTCTTCAACAGCACCGGCACCGCCCAGACGGCGGCCGTGCTGCCGATGCTCAAGGAAACAAAAACCATCCTGTTCGGTCCGGTCACGGGTGCGTCGGCCCTGCGTGACACCGTCAACCCCCACGTGTTCCACGTGCGTGCCGGTTACGCCAACGAGTCCACCCGCATCCTGTCCCAGCTCAAGCAGATAGGCGTCACCCGGGTCGCCTTTTTCTATCAGGACGACGGGCTGGGCAAGGCCCTGCTGGCCGAAGTCAGGAAGTCCTCTGCAGCAGAGAATCTGCCGCTGGCCGTCGAGGTCAAGGTCGATCCGGCCGCGCCCGATTTCGCGGCCGCTGCGGCCGCCACGGCGCAGGCCAATCCCCAGGCCGTCATCGTCGGCACCGCGGGACTGACGTTCACGAACTACGTCCAGGCGGTGCAGGCGACCGCCACCCGCCCGGTGTTCTATGGCTTCTCCGTCGCCAGCCTGGATGGCATCAACCGGGTGCTGAAAGACAAGGCGCGCGGCATCGTGCTCGCGCAGATCATGCCCTCGCTGCGCAACAACGCAGTACCCGTGGTGACCGAATACCTGAAGCTGCACGCCGCCAGGTCGCCCGACACCCCTCCCTCAGCCTCCCAGTTCGAAGGTTTCGTGCACGCCCGCCTGCTGGTCGAAGGCCTCCGGCGCACGGGACGGGAGCTGAGCACCGCCAGCTTCATCCGGGCCATGGAAGGCGCGGGTGAGCTCGCGTTCGGCCGTTTCACGGCCCAGTACTCGCCCCGATCACACAACGGCTCGAACTACGTGGAGCTGGCGATCATCGACGCCGCGGGACGCTTGCGCTACTGATGCCGGCTGCGACCGGCTGACACCCTCAGTCAGAAGGCGCCGGCGTCAGGGCGCGCCAGCGCCGATGCGGGCAGGCCAAACACGCGATCGAAGAGCCAGGTGAAGACCACCGTGTAGACCAGGAAAAACAGCAGGGCCCAGGTTGGCCACCAGCGCCGCCCACAACGAAAGGCCGAGCCAGATGGCCATCACCGGCACCAGGATCATCGCCAGCCCTACTTCGAAGCCGATGCCGCCCGCCGCCAACGCGAGCGGCCATTGACCGGCTGCCGTGCTTCCCAGCGCTCGAAGAAGAAGTTGAACCCGCAGTTCCAGGCCAGCGCGATGCTCGACATGGTGAGCGTGAGCGCCAGCGACGACAGCGGCGCCTGTCCAAACACGAACACGAGCACCGGAGCGACAAAAGCGACGGCGAAGGTTTCGTAAAGAACCGCCTGAACGATCCGGCGGGCGCGGGGGGCAAGATGAAGTGGCACGGGAAGGGCGCGATTGTGGTGTCCTCCGCAACCGTTGCCCGAATGCCCGCCCCCCCAAAGCGTGGTGAGTCCGCCGGCAGGCACTTGCAAGAAGCCAACCGCATCGCCAGGTGCCGCCGAACATCGACAAAGCCCCGCATTTGCGCCAAAGTGGTGATGCAATTGACCGCATGGGGTTTACGACACAAGCATGGGTGACAGTGTTCGATTACAGTGACTGAACACGAAAGACTTCCCCGGCGAGGATCCGCTACTGACCATGTTTTCCAGCCTGAAATTGCCCAACAACGAAATCGGACAGGCCCTGGCGGGTTTTCGGGGCGCCTTTCGCAGCGTGGGTGTGTTCAGCGCCATCATCAATCTGCTGATGCTGGTGCCCTCGCTCTACATGCTGCAGGTGTACGACCGCGTGCTCTCCAGCCGCAACGAGACAACGCTGATCATGCTCACCCTGATGATCCTGGGGGCGTATCTGCTCATGAACGGCCTGGAGTTCGTGCGCAGCTTCGTGCTGATCCGCGTCGGCGCCCAGCTCGACATGAAGCTCAACAAGCGGGTGTACACCGCCTCCTTCGAGCAGAACCTCAAGAAGTCGGGCGGCAACGCCGGCCAGGCACTGCAGGACCTGACGACGATCCGTCAGTTCCTCACCGGCAACTCGCTGTTCGCCTTTTTTGACGCCCCCTGGTTCCCGATGTACCTGCTGGTCATCTTCCTGTTTGACTGGATCCTGGGTGTTTTCGCCGTCGGGGGCACGATCATTCTGGTCATCCTGGCCTACGTCAACGAGGTTGTTTCGCGCAAACCGCTGGCCGAAGCCAACGGCATGGCCGTGACCGCCGGCGCGCTGGCCACCAACAACCTGCGCAACGCCGAAGTCATCCAGGCCATGGGCATGCTGCCCAACCTGATGTCGCGCTGGTTCAAGCTGCATGGCCGCTTCCTGCAGCTGCAGGCCGAAGCCAGCGAAAAGGCGGGCATCGTCACCGCCACCAGCAAGTTCGTGCGCATCTCGCTGCAGTCGCTGATCCTGGGCCTGGGCGCGTTGCTGGCGCTGGAAAACCGCATCACCCCCGGCATGATGATCGTCGGCTCCATCCTCATGGGCCGCGCACTGGCGCCGGTCGACCAGCTCATCAACGTCTGGAAAGGCTGGTCGTCCACCCGCAGCGCCTACCAGCGCCTGAGCGAACTGCTGGCCAGCAACCCGGCCCGTCGCGAAGGCATGCCCCTGCCCAAGCCGCTGGGCAACCTTTCTCTCGAAGGCGTGACGGCCGTGCCACCGGGCTCCAACATGCCCGCCCTGCGCAACCTGAGCCTCACGGTGGCCGCGGGTGATGTGGTCGGCGTCATCGGCCCCAGCGGTTCGGGCAAGTCCACCCTCGCGCGCCTGCTGGTGGGCGTCTGGCCGGCCGCCGCCGGCAAGGTCCGCCTGGATGGTGCCGACGTGTTCCAGTGGAACAAGGCCGAACTGGGCCCGTACGTGGGCTATCTGCCGCAGGACATCGAACTCTTCGGTGGCACCGTGGCCGAAAACATTGCGCGTTTTGGCGAAGTGGACTCGCTCAAGGTGATCCAGGCCGCCGAGCGCGCGGGTGTGCACGACATGATCCTGCGCCTGCCGCAAGGCTACGACACGCCGCTGGGCGACGGTGGCGCGGGCCTTTCGGGAGGTCAGAAACAGCGCATCGGGCTGGCCCGGGCGATGTACGACGACCCGTCGCTGATCGTGCTGGACGAACCCAACTCCAACCTCGACGACACGGGCGAACAGGCGCTGCTCTCGGCGATTGCCGACCTGCGCAAACGCGGCAAGACGCTGGTGATCATCACGCACCGGACCAACGCCATCGGCATCACCAACAAACTGCTGTTCCTGCGCGACGGCATGCCCCAGATGTTCGGCCCGACCAAACAGGTGCTTCTCGATCTGGCCAAGGCCACCCAGCAGGCGCAAGGCGCCAATGGGGCTGCGCCGCCGCGCCTGGCGGTGCAGAACCCGGCCGCCGCCACACCCGCACAGCCACCGGGCCCCATCACCGACAAGACATCCGCCCCCCCCGCCCCCACGGCCCCGGCGGCGCCCGCCACCGGCGAGACCGCCTGAACCCGCCGTCGAACCGATCACTTCCGGAGTGCCCACACGATGACCACCAACGCCATGGCCGTGACCGACGCCCACATCCGGTCAGAAGAAGAGGACAACCCGGTCAAGACCGACGTCCGCTCGCATGCCCGTCTGGGCTGGTGGCTCGTGCTCTTGGGTCTGGGCAGCTTCCTGATCTGGGCGACGTTTGCGCCGCTGGACAAGGGCGTTCCCATGGGTGGCACGGTCACCGTCGCCGGCAACAAGAAGGCCGTGCAACACCTCACGGGCGGCACGGTTGAAGAAATCTTCGTGAAAGAGGGCGACACCGTCACTGCCGGGCAACCGCTGGTGCGCATGAACAGCGTGCAGGCCCGGGCCAACGCCGAAATCACCCGCATCCAGTTCCTGGCCGCGCGCATCACCGAAGCCCGCTTGCTGGCTGAACGCGACGGGCGCCCCAGCCTGGTGTTTCCACCCGACATCCAGGCCAGCGGCAACGATCCGCGCGTGGCCACCACGCTCGCCGTTCAAAAACAGCTCTTCGAGTCCCGCCAGGGTGCATTGCGCAGCGATCTGGCCGCCACAGAGCAGAACATCTTCGGTCTGAACGCCTACGCCGCCGGTGTCGAAGAGTCGCGCCAGGGCAAGCTGCTGCAACTGCGATTGCTCCAGCAGCAGATCGACGGCATGCGCGACCTGGCCAAAGACGGCTACATGCCACGCAACCGCTTGCTGGAACTGGAACGCAATCACGCCCAGATTGAAGCCTCCATCGCGGAAGACACGGGCAACCTCGGCCGCAACCAGAGCCAGGTCAGCGAACTGCGCCTGCGTGCCCTGTTGCGCCAGCAGGACTACCAGAAAGAAGTGCGCACCCAGCTCACCGAAATCCAGCAGCAGGTGGATGCGCTGCGCAGCCGGCTGGAGGGGCTGGACTATGAACTGAACAACGCCGAAGTGAAGGCACCGGTCAGCGGCATGGTGGCCGATGTCAGCATCTTCACCGAAGGCGGCGTGGTCTCGCCCGGCTTTCGCATGATGGACATCGTTCCGCTGGACGAGCCCCTGATCGTTGAAGGCCAGGTGCCGGTGCACCTCATCGATTCGGTGCACCCGAAGTTGCCGGTCGAACTGATTTTCTCGGCCTTCAACCAGAACACCAC
>JAHIQV010000492.1 GCA_018903185.1 Gammaproteobacteria bacterium
CCGCGGGCGAGGTCACGCGCATGGCCTTCGCGCCACGCAGGCGTTTCACATGGTTTTTCACGCGCGCTTCGGTCGCGTCGTCGGGTAGCAGGCGCGCCAGCGCTTCGGGGTGCTCGTTGCTCACGTAGACGATGCGCGGCTGCGTCGTGCCATTGCCCTGCAGGATGGCCGGCAGTTCGGGCGCGTGCATCAGGCCCTCGACCGTACAGTCCACCACCAGGGTGCAGGCCTGCAGCGCCGCGATCACCGGGCCCAGTTGTTGGATCGCCGGTGTGGCGCCGGTGGAGCGCGTGACCGGCTCGCCGCGCGCGAACACCGACGGCAGGGTGAGCGTGAAGGCATCGGCCCCGACGCGCGCGACCGCGAGCCGCGCGAGCTCCATGAGCACCGGGCGGCTCTGGGTTTCACCGAGAATGGCAACCGTATCGCCCGGCTGCAGCGCACAGCGCTTCAAGACCAACTCAAAGGCGTCGATCCAGACGGGTTCGATCCGCTCCTGCAACATCGCTTGTCTCCTGTTTTGGGTCGGCTGCCATCAGGGGAATGGCACCAGCGGACACATTATTCATGAATTTTCATATAAATTGCAGCCATGTCCCCAGCCCGTAACGCCGGCCACCAGGCCCGCCCCCCCGATTTCTCACCGCGCGAATTCCGTGCCTCGCTGGGCATGTTCGCCACCGGCGTGACCATCGTCACCGCGCGCACCGCGTCCGGTGAACTGGCGGGCTTGACGGCCAGCTCGTTCAACTCGGTATCGCTCGACCCACCGCTGGTGCTCTGGAGCCTGGCCCAGGCGGCCGGCTCGATGGCGGCGTTTGCCAACGGCCAGCACTACGCCATCAACGTGCTCGCGGCCGACCAGCAGGCCCTGGCCGAACGCTTTGCCGCGCGCGATGTGGACCGCTGGCAGGGTGTGGAATTTGTGGAAGGTGTCAGCGGTGCACCGCTGCTCACCGGCTGCGTTGCCACGTTCGAGTGCTTCAACCGCAGCCAGTACACCGAAGGCGATCACGTGATCTTCGTCGGCGAGGTCGAGCGCTGCAGCCGCCGCGCCGCCGCCTCGCCCCTGCTCTACCACGGCGGCCGCTTCTACACCGAGCACCCCTTGCAGGGCTCACAGGCCGACCCGAGCGCGCCGCAGGCACCCGACGACCGCTTCGTCGGCAGCTACCTGGGCTACCTGCTCGGGCAGGCCAACCACGCCGTGTACCGCGACTTTGAAAACGCCATCACGGCGCAGGGCCTGACCCACATCGCCTGGCGCGTGCTCGCCGTGCTGCACGACGCGGCGCTGTCCCCCGACGAGCCGGCCGGCGTCGCCATCGGCCAGCTCGCCCACGACGTGCTCGCCAAACAGCCCACCGTGACCAAGCTGGTGCAGCGCATGGCCGAAGAAGGCCTGGTTGCGCTGCACGCCGACGCGGCGGACCAGCGGCGCACGCTGGTGCTCGCCACCGACACCGGACAGCGCATCGCCGCCGCGCTGATCGCCCAGGCGCGCGAGCAGGAAACCACCCTGCTCGCGCGCTGGTCGCCCCGCGAAGCCGAGACACTCAAGCGGCACCTTCAGCGCCTGGCCCAAGGGCGCTGAGCGCCCCTTTCCTTGGCGACAGCGCCGGCACGGCGCGCGCCCTACCATCCCTTTCCATGACCGCCGTCCAACGCAAAGACCACCTCGACACCCTGGCCATCACCCTGCTGGTGGCCTGTTGCGCGTTCTGGGGTTTCCAGCAGATCCTGATCAAGTTCGCCAGCCGGGAGATCCCGCCGCTGTGGCAGGCCTCGATCCGCATGGCCGGCGCCACCGCGCTGCTCTGGCTGTGGTGCCAGGTCCGCGGCGTCAAGCTGTTCCAGCGCGACGGTTCGCTGCACGGCGGGCTGCTGGTGGGCCTGCTGTTCGCGGCCGAGTTCTGCCTGATCTACCTCGGTCTGCAGCACACCAGCGCCTCGCGCCTGACCGTGTTCCTCTACACCAGCCCGTTCTGGGTCGCGGTGCTGCTGCCGCGTTTCGTGCCGGCAGAGTCGCTGCGCAGGACCCAGTGGATCGGCCTGGTGATCGCCTTCAGCGCGGTCGGCATCGCGTTCAGCGAAGCCTTCACGCACAGTTCGATGCCCGGCCAGTGGAAAGGCGACGCCATGGGCCTGGCCGCCGGCATGTTCTGGGGCCTGACCACCATCGCCATCCGCACCACGAAAGTGGCCACCGTGCAGGCCGAGAAGTCACTGTTCTACCAGCTGGGCGTCACCGCCGTGGTCTGCCCGCTGATGTCGCTGGCGCTGGGCGAATCCTGGAGCTTCGACTACTCCACGCTGGCCTGGGGCTCGGTGTTCCTGCAGACCGCCGTGGGCGCCTTCGCCAGCTACCTGGCCTGGATGTGGATGCTGCGCCACTACCCCGCCACGCAGATGTCCACCTTCACCTTCCTCACGCCGCTGTTCGCGCTGGTCTTCGGCGTGGTGTTGCTGGGCGAGCCGCTGACGCTGCAGCTGGTGCTGGCGCTGGTGGGCGTGGCGGCCGGGATCGTGCTGGTCAGTCGCAAGGGCTGACCAGCACATCCGCGGAGATTTCAGCGCAGGTGGTGCACCGCCGCCTGCCCGTAGACCGGCGTGTCCAGCCCTTCGTAGCGCGCCTTGAGCTGCAGCGACAAAAACTGCGAGTAGTGGCGGCTCTGGTGCAGGTTGCCGCCGTGAATCCACAGCTGCTTCTGGTTGGTGGGCTTCCACATGTTGCGCAGCTCACCCTCCCACGGCCCCGGGTCTTTGGTCGTGGACGAGCCCAGCCCCCACACCTTGCCCACGCGGTCGGCCACCTCGGGTGACACGAGATCAGCGAGCCAGTGGTTCATCGAGCCATACCCGGTGGCGTAGACCAGCAGGTCGGCCGGCAGCTCGGTGCCGTCGGTCAGCGTCACGCTCTTCGGGTTGATGCGCTCGATGTTGTTGTGGCTCTTGAGCTTGATGCTGCCGTTGGCCACCAGCTCGCTCGCGCCCACGTCGATGTAGTAGCCCGAGCCGCGGCGCAGGTACTTCATGAACAGGCCCGAGCCGTCGTCGCCGAAGTCGAGCATGAAGCCCGCCTTCTCCAGCCGGCCGTACAGGTCGGCGTCGCGCTTCTTCATCTCGTCGTACACGGGGATGTGGAAGCTGTGCATGATCTTGTAGGGCACGCTGGCGAACACGAGGTCGGCCTTGTGGTGGTCGATGCCGTTCTTCAGCGCTTCCTCGCTGTACAGCCCGCCGAGCGCCAGCTCCATCAGCGAATCGGACGGCGCGATGTGCGTGCTGGTGCGCTGGATCATGGTCACGTCGGCGCCGTTTTCCCACAGCGCGGCGCAGATGTCGTGGGCCGAGTTGTTCGAGCCGAGCACCACCGCCTTCTTGCCCTTGTACTGCTCGGGGCCGGGGTGTTTGCTGGAGTGGTGCTGATCGCCCTCGAAGCTCTCGGCGCCGGGGATCTTGGGCACGTTCGCGTAGCCCGACACACCGAGCGCGAACACCAGCTGCTTGGGCCGCAACACCACCTCTTCACCGTCGCGGTCCACCACCACTTCCCACTCGCCCTTGGCATCGTTGAAGGTCGCCTTCTTCGCGGTGGTCGAGCCCCAGTAGTTGATCTCCATCACCTTGGTGTACATCTCCAGCCAGTCGCCCACCTTGTCTTTCGGCGCGAACACCGGCCAGTCGTCGGGGAAGGGCATGTAGGGCAGGTGGTCGTACCAGACCGGGTCGTGCAGGCACAGCGTCTTGTAGCGGTTGCGCCAGCTGTCGCCCGCCCGCGGGTTCTTTTCGATCACGATGGTCGGCACGCCCAGGCGGCGCAGCCGCGCGGCGAGGATGATGCCGCCCTGGCCGCCGCCGATGATCACCGTGTACGGCTGCTCGTCGTAGCCCAGGCGGGCTTCTTCCTCGTGGCGCCGCTCCAGCCAGCTCTTGCGCCCCTGCTGCGCGCCATGCTCCGCGCCCTTGATGCGGCGCGTGCCCTTCTTCTCTTCAAAGCCCTTCAGCTCGACCATGGTGGTCAGCAGCGTCCAGGCCTTGTCACCTTTCAGGCGCAGGTGGCCGCGCCCGCGCGAGACCTGGGTTTCAAACGTGAACCAGGCGTCGGTCACGCCGTCGGCCTCGGTGGCCTCGCCGTCGAGCTGGAAGTTGGATGCGCCGGTTTCGGCCTGCCGTGCGGCGAGCATGTCGCGCACGGCCTCGTGGCCCTCCTGCGTGCGGATGTTCCAGGTGAATGCCACCAGGTCGCGCCAGTAGCAGTCGGCGTCGAACAGCGGCAATACGG
>JAHIQV010000493.1 GCA_018903185.1 Gammaproteobacteria bacterium
CCAGCGTGAAGTTGAAGGCCTGAAGGCCCGCAGCGCCGACGCTTCGGTTTTGGATGCGGCCCGCCGCTGGCTGCACCGCGACGACGACAAGGTGCCTGCGGATGTGAAGCCGCAACTGGCCCTGGTCCGGGCGGAACACCCGGTGCTCGACAAGATGGTCACGATGCGCGAAGAACTTCGCGCCCTGTGGTCCAGCACGAACGCCACCCGTGAGCAACTGGCCAGCGACCTGCAGGCCTGGTGCCGGCGCGCCGAAGAAAGCGGCATTGCTGCGCTGCGCGACTTCTCGATTCGCCTGCGCTCCGCGCACGCTTGAGCTTGTCCCTCCCCCGCCGCGGCGCTGCGCGCGACCCCCCCTCAAGGGGGCAGCGCTGGCGGCCCGGCGGAGCCGGTTCCGCGGCCTTCCGGGTTAAGGCACTCGCTCCGGATAGATGGTTTTCTCTTCGTCTGGGCAACAAAAAAGCCGCTGTTTTCACAGCGGCTTTTTTGTTGGGGGTATCCGGCTGAATTACTTCAGCTTGATTTCCTTGTAGTCCACGTGCTTGCGAGCTTTGGGATCAAATTTCTTGATCAGCATCTTCTCGGGCGTGGTCTTCTTGTTCTTGGTCGTGGTGTAGAAGTGGCCGGTACCCGCAGTGGATTCCAGCTTGATCTTTTCGCGTCCGCCTTTGGTTGCCATGTTGGTGCTCCTTAAGCTTGGCCGCGTGCGCGCAGGTCTGCGAGCACGGCGTCGATACCGTTCTTGTCGATCAGGCGCAGGGCAGCACCCGACACGCGCAGGCGAATCCAGCGGTTTTCGCTTTCGACCCAGAAACGGCGGTATTGCAGGTTCGGCAGGAACCGGCGCTTGGTTTTGTTGTTGGCGTGGGAAACATTGTTCCCGACCATGGGCTTCTTGCCCGTGACGTCGCAGACGCGTGCCATGAGGACACTCCGATACTTTTATACAGCCGGTCACGCAGGACGCTGGAGACGGTATTCCCGTTCCGCATCTGGCAACCCAGCCTCACCTCGCCAGAAAAGGGTGGCGGTAACCCAAGTTTGTAGCGCACGACCAAAACCGGCCATTCGCAGCAAAGCCTTGAATTATAGCGCGGGCAGGTTGGTCTGGCCAGCGCCGCCCGGCGGGGTGCCCTCAGGCCTCGTTCTGCTCCAGAAAACGCTGGGCGTCGAGTGCCGCCATGCAGCCGGTGCCGGCGCTGGTGATGGCCTGGCGGTACACATGGTCCTGTACGTCGCCGGCCGCAAACACGCCAGGCACGCTGGTCATGGTGGCCATGCCCTTGAGCCCGGATTGCGTGACGATGTAGCCGTCTTTCATCTCCAGTTGGCCTTTGAAGATGTCGGTGTTGGGGCTGTGGCCGATGGCGATGAAGCAGCCGGTGAGCTTGAGGTCTTCGGTCTCGCCGGTTTTCACGCTTTTCAGCCGCACGCCGGTCACGCCGCTCTGGTCGCCCAACACCTCGTCGAGCGTGAAATGGGTCTTGAGCTCGATCTTGCCCGCGGCGACTTTCTCCATCAGCTTGTCGACCAGGATGGGTTCGGCCTTGAACGTATCGCGACGGTGCACCAGACTGACTTTGCGGGCGATATTGGACAGATACAGGGCTTCTTCGACGGCCGTGTTGCCGCCGCCCACCACCGCCACGTCCTGCTCGCGGTAGAAAAAGCCGTCGCAGGTGGCGCAACCGCTCACGCCCTTGCCCATGAAGGCTTCTTCAGAGGGCAAGCCCAGGTACTTGGCCGAGGCACCGGTGGCGATGATCAGGGCATCACAACTGTATTCACCACTGTCACCCTTGAGCACAAAAGGACGTTTGGAAAAGTCGACTGCGTTGATGTGGTCGAAAACGATCTCGGTCTTGAAGCGTTCAGCGTGTGCCTGGAAGCGCTGCATCAGTTCCGGGCCCTGCACGCCATCCACGTCGGCCGGCCAGTTGTCCACGTCGGTGGTGGTCATGAGCTGGCCACCCTGGGCGATGCCGGTGATCAGCACCGGGTTCAGGTTCGCACGTGCCGCATACACTGCAGCCGTGTAGCCCGCGGGGCCGGAACCTAGAATAAGAACTTTGGTGTGCTTCATGGTGCAAATCCCCATCAAAGAGTGGGGGTGTGTGGTTTAGAGTTGAGATTCATTGCGACGCGTTTGGGGCCTTGGCGTCTTTCGCCATGCGGGCGTCCGGTCTTTCGAAGCATTGTAGGGAAGAGCGCTGCATCCGCAGTCTGACCAGAGGTATATACGCATGTCCATCCTGTCCAATCTGGATTTGATTCGCCGGGTCCCGCTGTTTTCCACGCTGACGCAGGCGCAGGCCGAGTCAGTTGCAGATGCGGTCATCAAACGGCGTTTCAAGCGCGGCGAGTGCATCGTTGAACAGGGCAAGAAGTCCAATTTTCTGGCCATCGTGCTGACGGGGCGCGCTCGTGTGGTCACCACCGATGTGCGTGGCCGGGAAGTCATCCTGGCCACCATGAACCCGGGCGACTATGTGGGCGAGATGAGCCTGATCGACAACCAGCCGCATTCGGCCACGGTCCGTGCCGAGGTGCAGACCGATGTGTTGATTCTGGGGCGGCCGGAGTTCGCCCGTTGCCTGCCCGAAAACACCTCCATGGCCTATGCGGTGATGAAGGGATTGGTGCAGCGCCTGCGATATGCCGACCGCAAGATCGAGTCCCTGGCGTTGATGGATGTTTACGGCCGCGTGGCCCGGGCCTTGCTGGAGTTCGCGCGACCCGACAAGGACGGGCAACTGGTGATTCGGGAACGGGTGTCCCGCCAGGATGTGGCCAAGATGATCGGTGCATCGCGAGAAATGGTCAGCCGGGTCATGAAAGACCTGGAAGACCGGGGGTTCATCGAGGTGGGCGAAGACGGCACCACCGTGGTCAAGGAACGGCTCAACACGCTGGGCTGAAGCCCCTGCGTGGGCTGCGCTGGTCGCGACCCGGATTCTCCCGGCCAATCGCTGCACCTGTTACCGGTTTACCGGCTCCTGGCCCGGGTGGGCTTGGGGTAAGCTTGTTGCCGAACCGCAGCAAGGACCATGACTTATTCACTCAATACACTGAATGCCGACCGGGCTCAAGCCACGCCTGGAGGTATGGCCCGTTTCACCCAGGAGATTGGGCTGGTGGTAGGTGCTGCAGTCCTGGCCTTCTGGCTCCTCGCGTTGCTCAGCCATTCGCTGGCTGATCCGGCCTGGAGCACGACCGGGTCTCGGGCCGAAGTGGGCAACTGGGGCGGCCATCTGGGCGCGCTGCTGGCCGATGCGAGCTACTACCTGTTGGGCTGGTCGGTCTGGTGGTGTTTTTTCGCCGGTTTGCGGGCCTGGCTGTCGGCGTTGGCCGGGCGGTTGCGTGGCCAGCAACCCCAGGCCGTCTCGCGGGATGCGCATGGGGCTGTGCACTGGTGGCAAACCCCTTGGGCGCGTCGTCTGGCCTATGTGCTGGCGTTGCTGGTGTTGCTGAGCGCCAGTGGGGTGCTGGAATGGAGTCGCCTGTATCGGCTGGAGCCGCATCTGCCGGGAACCGTGGGGGGCGTGCTGGGTCATGCGCTCGGACCCGTTGCGGTGCGCTGGCTGGGTTTCACCGGCTCGGCGCTGGCCATGCTGGCTTTGCTCGTGATCTGCCTGCCCAGGGTGTTCCGGTTTTCTTGGGGGCAATGGGCCGAGCACCTGGGCGCCTGGCTGGACAACTGGTTCGAATCGCGCCGCGAAAAACGCGAGGCGGTCGAAGACCAGCGCATCGGGGAGATGGCTGCGCGAGCGCGCGAAGAAGTGGTCAAGGTCGAGCGCGTCGAGAGCGAAGAGCACCACCCCACCCCGGTCCTGATCGAGCCCACACTGGTGGATGTGCCCAAGAGCGAGCGTGTGGCCAAGGAACGCCAGAAGCCCTTGTTCGTCGAGATGCCCGACAGCAAGCTGCCGCAGGTGGATCTGCTGGACAGTGCGCCATTGCACCAGGCGGGAGTGGACAGCCAGACGCTGGAGATGACCAGCCGCCTGATCGAGAAGAAGCTCAAGGACTTTGGCGTCGACGTGCGCGTGGTGGCCGCAGCACCCGGTCCGGTGATCACCCGTTACGAAATCGAGCCGGCCACGGGGGTCAAGGGCTCGCAGATCGTGAACCTGGGGCGCGATCTGGCGCGCTCCTTGTCCCTGGTGTCGATCCGTGTGATCGAGACCATTCCGGGCAAGAACCTGATGGCGCTGGAACTGCCCAACGCCAAGCGGCAGATGATCAAGCTGAGCGAGATCCTGGGCTCGCCGGTCTACAACGACGCCAAGTCGCTGCTCACCATGGGCCTGGGCAAGGACATCGGTGGCCAGCCCATCGTGGCCGACCTGGCCAAGATGCCGCACTGCCTGGTCGCCGGCACCACCGGTTCGGGCAAGTCGGTCGGCATCAACGCCATGATCCTGTCGCTGCTTTACAAGGCCGATGCCAAGGACGTGCGCCTCTTGCTGATCGACCCCAAGATGCTGGAGATGAGTGTCTACGAAGGCATTCCGCATTTGCTCGCCCCCGTGGTCACCGACATGAAGCACGCCGCCAACGGGCTGAACTGGTGCGTGGCCGAGATGGAGAAGCGCTACAAGCTCATGAGCAAGCTCGGCGTGCGCAACCTTGCGGGCTACAACGTGAAGATCGACGAGGCCAAGGCGCGTGGTGAAATCATCGGCAACCCGTTCAGCCTCACCCCCGAACAGCCGGAACCGCTCGAACGCCTGCCCTACATCGTGGTGGTGATCGACGAGCTGGCCGACCTGATGATGGTGGTGGGCAAGAAGATCGAAGAACTGATCGCCCGCCTGGCGCAGAAGGCGCGCGCCGCCGGCATCCACCTGATCCTGGCCACGCAGCGCCCCAGCGTGGACGTGATCACCGGCCTGATCAAGGCCAACATCCCCACCCGGCTGTCGTTTCAGGTCAGCAGCAAGATCGACAGCCGAACCATCCTCGACCAGATGGGCGCCGAGAGCCTGCTGGGCATGGGCGACATGCTGTACATGCCGTCCGGTACCGGCTTCCCTGTTCGGGTGCACGGCGCGTTTGTGAGCGACGAAGAGGTGCACCGCGTGGTGGCCTATCTGAAAGCACAAGGCGGTGAACCCAACTACATCGACGGCGTGCTGGAGAGTCCGGCGAGCGATGGTGAGGGGGGTGACATGTTCGGTGAGGGCGGTGGCGACGGCAACGAAAAAGACGCCCTGTACGACCAGGCGGTGGAGATCGTGCTCAAGGACCGCAAGGCCAGCATCTCCTATGTGCAGCGCAAGCTGAAGATCGGCTACAACCGCGCCGCGCGTCTGCTGGAAGACATGGAAAAAGCGGGCATGGTCAGTGCACTGACCTCCAGCGGTCAACGCGATATTCTGGTGCCTTCGCGCGGTGAATGATGTTCGGGCCTGAACCTTGTGGCCGCGGCCGGGTCCCAATCCACATGATTAAAAAATTGTTTACCACGGTGACCACGGTCACTGCCCTGACATTCACAACCTTGCCCGCACAGGCCGACGGCCTGAAAGACCTCGAAACCTTCCTGAGCGAGGTGGGCAGTGCGCAGGCCGGCTTCACCCAAGTGGTGACCTCGCCGGTGCGCAACGGTGAAACCGTGGCGCGCCGCAAGACGTCGAGCGGGCGCTTTGAATTCCTGCGGCCCAACCGTTTCCGCTTCGAGTACACAAAGCCTTTCGAACAGACCATCGTGGCCGATGGCCAGACGCTGTGGCTGTACGACGTGGACCTGAACCAGGTGACGGCGCGCAAGCAGCAGGAGGTGCTCGGCAGCACCCCCGCGGCCCTGATCGCGGCGGGCACCGATTTGCGTGCCCTGTCCGAAGTGTTTGAGCTCAAGGCGGCGCCCGCCGCGGAGGGCCTGGAATGGCTGGAGGCCCGCCCGCGCAACAAGGACGGACAGTTGCAGAGCGTGCGCGTCGGCTTCCGGCAGGGCCAGCTCGCCGCGCTGGAGATCGCCGACAGCCTGGGCCAGCGCTCGGTGCTGACCTTCAACCAGTGGCAGGACAACGCGCCGATGAAGGCGGAGCGGTTTCGCTTTCAGCCGCCTGTCGGCGCCGATGTGATCCGGCCCTGAGCGTGCACACCGCCTTGAAAGCAGGTCCTTGAGTTCACACGCCGCGCCGCACACGCCGCTGGCCGAGCGCCTGCGCCCGCGCACGCTGGCCGAGGTGATCGGGCAGCACCACCTGCTGGGTGAGGGCATGGCATTGCGGCTCGCGTTCGAATCGGGCCAGCCACACAGCTGCATCCTCTGGGGTCCGCCTGGTGTGGGCAAGACCACCATCGCGAGGCTCATGGCCGATGCCTTTGATGCCCAGTTCATCACCATCAGCGCGGTGCTGGGCGGCGTGAAAGATATCCGGGAGGCGGTGGAGCAGGCTCAGGCCGCACGCGATGGGCTTCAGGCGCAACACACCATCGTTTTCGTCGACGAGGTGCACCGCTTCAACAAGAGCCAGCAGGACGCCTTTCTGCCACATGTGGAAAGCGGGCTGTTCACCTTCATTGGCGCGACCACCGAAAACCCCTCGTTCGAAGTCAACTCGGCACTGCTGTCACGCGCGGCGGTCTATGTACTGCAGCCGTTGGGCGAAGACGATCTGCGCCAGCTGATCGCCCGGGCGCAAGGCATCGGTGCAGTGCCTCCGGTTGAAACCGCCGCCGCCGACCGCCTGATCGCCTACGCCGATGGCGATGCCCGCCGCCTGCTCAACACGCTGGAGACGCTGGCGGTGGCGGCCACGCGCGAGAAACTCGCCGAGGTGACGGACGCCTGGCTGATGCGTGTGCTGGGTGAGCGCATGCGTCGCTACGACAAAGGTGGCGAGCAGTTCTACGACACCATCAGCGCCCTGCACAAAAGCGTGCGCGGTTCCGACCCGGACGCCGCGCTGTACTGGTTCGTGCGCATGCTCGACGGCGGTGCCGACCCGCGCTACCTGGCGCGCCGCTTCATCCGCATGGCCAGTGAAGACATTGGCCTGGCCGATCCGCGCGCGTTACGTCTGGCGCTGGACGCGGCCGAGGTGTACGAGCGCCTGGGCACGCCGGAAGGCGAGCTGGCGCTGGCCGAATGTGTGGTCTACCTGGCCGTGGCGCCCAAGTCCAACGCGGTCTACAAGGCCTTCAACGAAGCCAAGGCGTTCGTGAAGAAGGACGGCACGCGACCGGTGCCCATGCACCTGCGCAATGCACCCACCAAGCTCATGAAGGAGCTGGACTACGGAAAAGGCTACCGATATGCCCACGATGAGGCGGGCGGCTTCGCGGCGGGCGAACGC
This sequence comes from Gammaproteobacteria bacterium, assembly GCA_018903185.1. GTDB lineage: Bacteria > Pseudomonadota > Gammaproteobacteria > Burkholderiales > Burkholderiaceae_C > Hydrogenophaga. The sequence continues at coordinate 7,305 of JAHIQV010000493.1, forward strand.
TACCTGCCCGATGGCATGGCCGGGCCTGATTTTTACCGTCCGGTCGAGCGTGGCCTGGAAATCCGCATCGCCGATAAGCTGCGCGAACTCAAAAAACTGAATAATCAGAATAACTAATGAAGCGCGATTCGCGCTGATGCAGCCGCGCGGGAAAATCAAAAATCAGGGTAAACCCGCGCCGCATAAGGGCTTACACGCATCTGACCCCCAGAAACGCCTAGCTACAATCCGCCCACCAACCCGCAGTCTGTCCTGTTTCAAGGTCGAGCCTGGCGGGTTTTTTGCTAACTCAAGGCAGACAGACCAGGCACCCGCCTGGCTGGAAAAACACGGAGAAGTTTGTATGGACGTTTTGCTGCAGCAGATCATCAACGGCCTGGTTCTGGGCAGTATGTATGCGCTGGTGGCGCTGGGGTACACCATGGTGTACGGCATCATCGGCTTGATCAACTTTGCGCACGGTGACGTACTCATGGTGGGTGCGCTCACCAGCTGGACGCTGATCGGCTGGATGTCGAGTGCCTGGGCCGGCATGCCTGGCTGGCTGTTGCTGCTGGTGGCCACGCTGATCGCCATGGTGGTCTGTGGCGTGCTGAACTTCACGATCGAGAAGCTGGCCTATCGGCCACTGCGCAATTCCCCGCGGCTCGCGCCGCTGATCACCGCCATCGGCATGTCGCTGCTGTTGCAGACCTTTGCCATGATCATCTGGGCGCCGAACCCGAAGTCCTACCCGTCGACCCTTTCGCGTGAGCCGATCGAGTTCGCCGGTGCCGTGATCTCGGTGACACAGATCACCATCCTGGCCACCACGGTTATCACGCTGGCTTTCCTCATGTGGCTGGTCAACCGGACCAACCTGGGCCGCGCCATGCGGGCCACTGCCGAGAACCCGCGCGTGGCGGCGCTCATGGGCATCAAGCCCGACATGGTGATTTCCGCCACGTTCATCATCGGCGCCATGCTCGCGGCCATCGCAGGCGTGATGTGGGCATCGAACTATGGCACGGTGCAGCATGCCATGGGCTTCATGCCCGGCCTGAAGGCCTTCGTGGCTGCCGTCATGGGCGGCATCGGCAACCTGGCCGGTGCGGTGGTGGGCGGCGTCGCCCTGGGTCTGATCGAGTCGCTGGGTGCGGGCTACCTGGGCCAGCTGACCGGCGGCGTGCTGGGCAGCCAGTACACCGACATCTTCGCCTTCATCGTGCTGGCCCTGGTGCTGACGTTGCGGCCGTCCGGGCTGCTGGGCGAGCGTGTGGCCGACCGGGCCTGAGGGTCAAGGAACACATCATGATGAACACCAAATCCGGAAAACTCATCGCCTACCTGCTGGGCGCTGTCGCGCTGCTGTTGTTGCCCATCATCCTGCAATCGACCGGGAGCAACTCCTGGGTGCGCATTGTCGACATCGCGCTGCTCTACGTGCTGCTGGCGCTGGGCCTGAACATCGTGGTTGGTTACGCCGGCCTGTTGGACCTGGGGTACATCGCCTTCTTCGCGGTGGGGGGTTACATCTTCGCTCTGGTGGGCTCGCCCCACCTCACCGACACCTTCCCGGCCATCGCGGCCATGTTCCCCAACGGTATCCACATCAGCATCTGGCTGGTGATGATCCTGGCGGCGGGGGTCGCGGGCATTGTGGGGGTCATCCTGGGTGCGCCCACGCTCAAGTTGCGGGGTGATTACCTGGCCATCATCACACTGGGTTTTGGCGAGATCATCCGCATCTTCCTGCTCAACATGGACCGCCCGGTGAACATCACCAACGGCCCCAAGGGCATCAGCCAGATCGACACCATCTCGGTCTTTGGCCTGGACCTGGGCAAGCGCCTGACCATCGGTGACTACACCTTCCAGCCCGTCACGCTGTATTACTACCTGTTCCTGTTTTTCGTGGTGGGGGCGGTGATCCTCTCCTACCGCCTGCAGGACTCGCGCATCGGCCGCGCCTGGATGGCCATCCGTGAAGACGAAATCGCCGCCAAGGCCATGGGCCTGAACACGCGCAACCTCAAGCTGCTGGCTTTCGGCATGGGCGCCACGTTTGGTGGCGTCTCGGGCGTGTTGTTCGCTTCGTTCCAGCGCTTCGTGTCGCCCGAATCCTTCTCGCTGATGGAGTCGGTGATGGTCGTGGCGATGGTGGTGGTGGGTGGTATTGGCCACATCCCTGGCGTGATTCTGGGGGCCCTGTTGCTGGCCGGTTTGCCAGAGGTTCTGCGCCACGTGGCCGGTCCTCTGACCGAGTGGACCGGAGGCCGCCTGGGCCCTGAAATTCTGCGCCAGCTGCTGATTGCGCTGGCCATGGTGGTGGTGATGCTGATCCGTCCCAAGGGCTTGTGGCCCTCGCCGGAACACGGCAAATCGCTGGCGAAATGAGCGGAGTCAAGTTGCATGTCTGAAACCATTCTCAAAGTCGCCAACGTCTCCAAACGCTTCGGTGGCCTGCAGGCCCTGAGCGATGTGGGCATTGAAATCCTGCGCGGTCAGGTCTACGGCCTGATCGGCCCCAACGGCGCTGGCAAGACCACGTTTTTCAACGTGCTGACCGGGCTGTACACGCCCGACAGCGGCACGTTTGAACTGGCAGGAAAACCCTACACGCCCTCGGCTGTGCACGAAGTGGCCAAGGCCGGTATCGCGCGCACCTTCCAGAACATCCGCCTGTTCGCCGAAATGACGGCGCTGGAAAACGTGATGGTGGGGCGCCATGTGCGCACCCATTCCGGCCTGGTCGGTGCGGTGTTCCGCACGCCCGGCTTCAAGCGCGAAGAGGCTCAAATCAGGGAGCGGGCCCGCGAGCTGCTCGACTACGTGGGTATTGCCAAGTTCGCTGACTACAAGTCGCGCACGCTGAGCTACGGCGACCAGCGCCGGCTGGAGATCGCGCGCGCCCTGGCCACCGATCCGCAGCTGATCGCGCTGGACGAGCCTGCCGCCGGTATGAACGCCACCGAAAAGGTGCTGCTGCGCGAACTGATCGACCGCATCCGCAATGACAACCGCACCATCCTGCTGATCGAACACGACGTGAAGCTGGTGATGGGCCTTTGCGACCGGGTGACGGTGCTCGATTACGGCAAGCAGTTGTCTTCCGGGACACCGGCCGATGTGCAGAAGGACCCGAAAGTGATCGAGGCCTATCTGGGCACGGGCGGAAGCTGAGGACACAAGAACATGGCAAACACACTACTCAAAATCAGCGGCCTGAAGGTTTCTTACGGCGGCATCAAGGCCGTCAAGGGCGTCGACCTGGAAGTGCGCGAGGGCGAGCTGATCTCGCTCATCGGCTCCAACGGCGCGGGCAAGACCACCACCATGAAGGCGGTGACCGGTTCGTTGGCCTTTGAAGGCGGCGACATCGAATACCTGGGCCAGAGCATCAAGGGCCGCGGTGCCTGGGACCTGGTCCGGCTGGGGCTGGCCATGGTGCCGGAAGGCCGGGGCGTGTTCACCCGGATGAGCATCACCGAGAACCTCCAGATGGGCGCCTACATCCGCAACGACAAGGCGGGCATCGCCAACGACATCGAGCGCATGTTCGGCATCTTTCCGCGCCTGAAAGAACGCAAGGACCAGCTGGCCGGAACGATGAGCGGCGGCGAGCAGCAGATGCTGGCCATGGCGCGTGCGCTCATGAGCCAGCCCAAGGTGCTGCTGCTGGACGAGCCTTCCATGGGCCTGTCGCCCATCATGGTGGACAAGATCTTCG
>JAHIQV010000494.1 GCA_018903185.1 Gammaproteobacteria bacterium
CACGGCGTGCCCTGGGTCACTTCGTGCGCTTCGCCCACGCGCAGCGGGAACGGACGTGCCAGCAGCAGGCCCGCGGCCATCAGGGCGCCGGCGGCCACCAGCGCGGTGGTGAGGCCGGCGATGTCGGACACCGCGCCCCAGAACGCCGAGCCGATGGCGAACGCGCCGAGCGAAGCCACGATGTGCAGCGCCACCGCGCGCGAGCGCACCCACTGCGGTGCGCTGGCCTGCGTGGCGGTGTTGAAGGTGGACATGGCCGCCATCCAGGCTGCGCCGCCCACCGCCATGGCGGTGTACACCAGCAGCGGCACGCGCACCCAGGCGGCCAGCAGCATGACGGTGGCAAACGCCACGCAGGCGGTGGCGATGATGGCGTCGAGCCCGAAGCGGGTGCGCAGGCGGCCGATCACCAGGCCCGAGGCCACCGCGCCGGTGCCCATGCAACCCATCAGCAGGCCGAAGCCCTGCGCGCCGGTGCCGAGCTGGCGCTGCGCGATCACCGGCAGCAACGCCCACAGCGCCGAACCGGCGGCGCTGTACGCCATCACGCGCACCAGCTGCGCCAGGATGATGCGCGAGTGCCAGGCGAAGCGCAGGCCGCTCAGCGTGCCGCCCCAGAGGCGTTCGGCCGGCAGGCGCGAGGGCGGATGCGCCTTCGGGGGCCAGCGGCGAATCGACTCCCACATCACTCCCGTGGTGAACACCGTGACCACGAACACCCAGCCCGCGCCCATCCAGGCGAACAGCAGGCCGGCCAGCGTGGGGCCGATCGCGCGCGCCGCGTTGTAGGCGATGCCGATGGCCGTGATCGCCTGCGGCCATTCGTCGCGCGGCACCGGGTCGATCACCGACGAGTTCCAGGCCGGGGTGAGCACGGCCGTGCAGCAGCCGCACACGAAGACCAGGAACAGCACCGACGCCGGCCCGCCCCAGCCGCCGAGCACCAGCCCGGCCAGCAGCACGCAGGCGACCACCTGCGCGATCAGCGCGCCCGAGATCAGGCGCCGGCGGTCGGTGGTGTCGGCCAGCACGCCCGCGGGCAGCGCCAGCAGGAACATCGGCAGGAACACCGCGGTCTGCACCAGCGCGGCGAGGAAGGACGAGCCGGTGAGCTCGATCATGAGCCAGGCCGCCGCCATGGTCTGCATGCCCGCACCGATGAAAAAGACGGCGCCGCAAAGCCACAGCCCGCGGAAAGCGGGCTGTCGCAGGGGACTCCAGATGGAGTGGGAAGGGGTCATCGGGGCCATTGTCCCGCAGGGGCTCAGGCTGTGCGCGCCGAGTCGGCCAATATCCTGGCCAGCCCGTTGTGCCGCTCCACCAGCGGCCCGAGGTCCACGGTGGTGAGCTGGCCTTCACGCACCACCACCCGGCCGTTGACCACGGTGTACGCGGCCTGCGGGCTGGCGCAGAGCAGCAGGCTGGCCACGGGGTCGTGCACCGCGCCGCCGGCAAAGCCCAGCGTGCGCAGGTCGAACAGCGCGAGGTCGGCGCACATGCCGACCGCCAGGTGGCCGATGTCCTGGCGGCCCAGCACCATCGCACCGCCGCGGGTGGCGATGTGCAGCGCGTCGCGTGCGGTCATCTCGGCCGGGCCGAGGTCGCAGCCAAAGAAGGTCTTTCCATTGCGGGTTTCGGGCGGCATCAGCGCGCGGCCCACGCGGGCCAGCAGCAGCGCCTGCCGCGCTTCGTTCACCATGTGCGCGCCGTCGTTGCTCGCGCTGCCGTCCACGCCCAGGCCCACGGGCACACCGGCGTTGAGCATGCGGCGGATGGGGGCGATGCCAGAGGCGAGGCGCATGTTGCTGCAGGGGCAGTGCGCCACGCCGGTGCGGCTGGCGGCGAAGAGCGAAATGCCCTCGTCGTCCAGCTTCACGCAGTGTGCGTGCCACACGTCCTCGCCCAGCCAACCCAGCTCCTGCGCGTACTGCGCAGGCGTCTTGTTGAACTTCTCGCGGCTGTAGGCGATGTCGTGGTGATTCTCGGCCAGGTGGGTGTGCAGGCGCACGCCCTGGTCCTTGAAGCTGCGCGCGAGTTCGGCGCTCTGCTTCATCAGCGCCGGGCTGACGGAGAAAGGTGAGCAGGGCGCCAGCGCGATCTGCACCATGGCGCCGTGGTCCGCGCTGTGCCAGGTCTCGATCAGGCGCTGGCTGTCTTTCAGGATCGCATCTTCGGCTTCGACCACACGGTCCGGCGGCAGGCCCCCTTGAGACTGGCCCACGCTCATGCTGCCGCGCGTGGCCAGGAAGCGCATGCCGATCTGCTGCGCGGCTTCGATGCTGTCTTCGAGCCGCACGCCGTTGGGGTAGATGTAGAGGTGGTCGCTGCTGGTGGTGCAGCCGCTCAGCAGCAGCTCGGCCATCGCCACCTGGGTCGAGACCTGCACCATCTGTGGCGTGAGCCCGGCCCAGATCGGGTACAGACCGCGCAGCCAGCCGAACAGCTCGGCATCCTGCACGCCGGGGATGGCCCGCGTAAGGCTTTGGAACATGTGGTGGTGCGTGTTCACCAGGCCGGGCATGACCAGGTGGCCGCGGGCATCGATGGTTTCGCCCGCCGATTCGAGCAGTGCGCGCGGCAGCTCGCTGGTTGGCCCTATCCATTCGATCGTGTTGTCGCGAACGAACAGCGAAGCGTCCTTCAGCTCGCGACCCTGTGCCGGGTCGGCGTGGTCGAAGGTGGCGATGCAGGTGGCGTTGTGGATCAGCAGGGTATTCATGTCGATGTGCCTTGATAGCTGCCGTTCGGGCTGAG